>JAGVUU010000160.1 GCA_019136105.1 Gammaproteobacteria bacterium | reverse complement strand
CCAAGGGATGTTGAGTTGAATGCTCTACATCCGGCCCATATCGTGAAGGTAGACGGACACCGCAACGCGACCACAGGAGCTGCCATGTCGAAGTCCCGGACGAAGAATCAACTCGGCGACTGGGTATCGCGCGTCAAGGGGTCGTCCCATGACGTCGTCCTCGCCGGACTCGCGTCCCTCTCGAGGACCTACCGCGGCGACGAGGTGCGCGGCGAGGCTGATTTCGATACCCTCGTGTCCGAGGGACGCCGTCTCGAGCCGGAGGTACGCGAGGCGGCTCGCAAGGTCTGGCGCGACTGGGTGGGTAAGGCGGATGGTGACAAGCCCGCGCAGCCACTGACGAGGCTCCAGGGCGTGTTCGACGAGCGGGTCATGTCGGTACTGGCCCGCCTCGGCGTACCGTCGGGAGAGGATGTCGCCGACCTGCGCGCCAAGGTCGATGGCCTGCTCGAGCGCGAGGCCCGCGCGAGCGGATCGAGGCCGAAGATTACGCCGGCAGGGAAACCGCGCCGCCCGCGTGCAGTCCCGCAACGACGGCGGGCTGCGAAGCGCCGGGCCGTTGCGCCGGTGAGTGGGCGCGGCGCCGCCCGCGGCTGATCACGGCAGGCCAGGCAGGAGCCATCATGGCCACGCTACGGGCACACAGCGAGCAGAACATGGCGCGCGGGGCGCGCCAGTTGCGCAGCCGCCGTCTCGAGGCGGCGGAGGCCGCGGCGAAGTTGCCGGACATCCTGCGGGCCCTGATCGAAGAACACATCTACCAGATGCGGGTGGTCAGGATGCTGGAGCGGCAGGTCGCGCTGTTGAACCAGCGGCAGCAGCCCGATTACGAGGTCATGCATGGCGTGATGCGCTACATGACCGGTTACCCCGACCGGTTTCACCACCCGAAGGAGGACCTCGTCTTCCGCAAGGTCGTACAGCGCGATCCGTCGTCGCGGCCGCAGGTGAAGCAGTTGCTCCGAGAGCATGAGCAGGTCATTGCGCATGGCGCCGAGCTGATGACGCTGATCGAGCGTTGCCGCGCCGACTCAGGGACTGCGGACACCGACGCGCTGCGCAAGAGCGCCCATTCCTATATCGGTCATCTCAGGCGGCACATGGACGTCGAGGAACTGCACTTCTTCCCGCATGCCCAGCGGGTGCTGCGAGCCAGCGACTGGGCGGATGTCGACGCGCGCATGCAGCCGATCCTCGATCCCGTGTTCGGCGAATCGGTCGCGCCGGAGTTCCGCAGGCTGCGCGCGCAGGAGGTTCGCAAGCCCGATTCCGTCGCCAGGCGGGCCGCGCGTCGCAGATGGGTCCGGGCCGTCGCGGCGGTCGAAGCCGTCAGTGCACTGGTAGCAGGGGCCACGCTGTCTGGCCTGAAGCTGTCCCGGCACAATCGCGAGGCGCTCGGTACCAATGCGGCGATCCTGCGCGACCTGCTCGGCACGCAGCCGTCCGGCGCGCGCGCCGGCTTGATACGGGAGGCATGGGTACGCAATGCCGGGATGGCCAGGGATATCAGGCGGCAGCTGAGCGACGTCTGGTCCGAGGCATTTGCGACGGCCTGGCAGGCCTGCAGGGTCGCAGGGACGCCCGAGGCGAAAGCATCCGAGGCGATGGACAGGCTGCGACGGATCTTCGAGCGACCCTCGGTCGAAAATACGTCGCCGGCAAGGTGAGGGCGCAATGGCGAGCTGGCAGGCAAGAGTCCTGAACCTGGTGCTGCACTTCACGATCAAGCGAATGATGACGAGCAGTTCGCTCGAGGAGACGCGGCGCTTCATTGCATCGAAGGGCAGGCAGAGGCTGCCGCCTGGAGTGAAGATGGCCCCGGTGGCGGCACACGCCTTCCGCGGCGAATGGATCCGGACGCCGGAGTCGAGCGATGCGCTGACCCTGCTCTACCTGCCGGGAGGCGGCTTCATGCTGCCGGCGTCGGGCCAGGTATCGCTCATGGTATCGCGTATCTGTCAGGTCGCCGGGTCGCGGGCACTCCTGGTGCATTACCGGTTGGCCCCCGAGCACCCGTTCCCGGCCGGGC
>JAGVUU010000230.1 GCA_019136105.1 Gammaproteobacteria bacterium | reverse complement strand
AGACGGTGGACCTCGATGGGCCAAGGGCCGGCGAAGTGCTCGTGGAGATCCGGGCCAGCGGCGTGTGCCACACCGACGAGTTCACCCGCTCGGGCGCCGATCCCGAGGGCCTGTTCCCGGTGATCTTCGGCCACGAAGGCGCGGGCGTGGTGGTGGACGTGGGCCCGGGCGTGACTTCGCTCAAGAAGGGGGACCACGTGATCCCGCTCTATACGCCGGAGTGCCGGCAGTGCAAGTCGTGCCTGTCGCACAAGACCAACCTGTGCACGGCGATCCGCGCCACGCAGGGTCAGGGCGTGATGCCGGACGGCACCAGCCGCTTCTCGATCGGCGGCGAGAAGATCCACCACTACATGGGTTGCTCGACGTTCTCGAACCACACGGTGCTGCCCGAGATCGCGCTCGCGAAGATCCGCGAGGACGCTCCGTTCGACAAGGTCTGCTACATCGGCTGTGGCGTCACCACCGGCATCGGCGCGGTGATCAATACCGCGAAGGTCGAGCCGGGCGCGAACGTCGTCGTGTTCGGCCTCGGCGGCATCGGGCTCAACGTGATCCAGGGCGCGCGCATGGCGGGGGCCGACAAGATCATCGGCGTGGACATCAACCCGGCGCGCAAGGCGCTGGCCGAGCGCTTCGGCATGACGCACTTCGTGAATCCGAAGGAAGTCGAGGGCGATCTCGTGCCCTGGCTCGTCGCACTCACCGACGGCGGCGCCGACTACAGCTTCGAGTGCGTCGGCAACGTGGACCTGATGCGCCAGGCGCTCGAGTGCTGCCATCGCGGCTGGGGCGTGTCGGTGATCATCGGCGTGGCGGGTGCCGGGCAGGAAATCAAGACGCGGCCGTTCCAGCTGGTGACGGGGCGCGTGTGGAAGGGCACGGCGTTCGGCGGCGCACGCGGCCGCACAGACGTGCCGAAGATCGTGGACTGGTACATGCGCGGCAAGATCGAGATCGACCCGCTCATCACGCACGTCATGCCGGTCACCAAAATCAACCGCGCATTCGACCTGATGCACTCGGGCGAATCGATCCGCAGCGTGGTGACGTTCTGAATCGTTTCCCATGACGGCGTTGATTGCACCGAGCGTGGCGGCCATCGCGTTGGCGCTGTCGGCTGCGGTGGCGCCGGTCCGGGCCGCGCCCGCGGTCGAGGCCGCGCCACTGGCCGGCGCCTATACGCCGACCACCGTCGTCGCCGTCCGCGATGCCGGCGTGCACGACCTGCGCGGCTCGTTCCGCGCGGCCGCCTGCGCACGGCTGCCTGCGGACGGACCGCCTTGCGACGAGGTGCTGCTCGCGCTCGCGAATGAGCCCGCCGCAGCGGCGTTGCCACGCACGGATGGCCTCGCCCGCCGCTACCGTATCGCCTTCGTACCGGGCCTGTTCAATGAGTGCTTCGAGGAGCTTGCCCGTCCCTTCTCTGACGTGCAGTCCGACCTCGAGGCGCGCGGGTTCACGGTGGACTACTTCGCGGTCGCCGGCCGAGGCTCGATGGCACAGAACGCCGCGCAGCTCGCCACGCATTTCGCGGGCCTGGCGGAGGACGACCGTCCGCTGATCGTGTTCGCCTACTCCAAGGGCCTCGTGGACCTGCTCGACTTCATCGTGCGCCACCCCGACCTCGCGCGTCCGATCGCTGCGGTGGTGTCCGTGGCCGGCGCCTCGAACGGCAGCCCGCTGGCCGACCGCATGCACGCGATCTATCGCAGCCTCGGCGCGAAATTCCCGCTGCCGGGTTGCGCGCGGGGGACGGGCGAGGAGATCGCCGACCTGCGCCCGGACGCGCGGATCGCGTGGTGGCAGGAGCACGGGGAGTCCCTGACCGTGCCCATCTTCGCGCTGGTCGCCGCGCCGCAACCCGACCGCGTCTCGCCGGCCACGCGCGCGACCTACAACGAACTCGCCAAGATCGACCCGCGCAACGACGGCAAGCTGCTGTGGCAGGACCAGATTCCGCCGCGCAGCCACCTCCTCGGCTACGTGAACGCCGACCACTGGTCGATCGCGGTGCCGGTGCTCAAGGAACAG
>JAGVUU010000185.1 GCA_019136105.1 Gammaproteobacteria bacterium | reverse complement strand
GCCGATCCAGGCCGTGGAGACCCCGGGCGGCGGCAGGTCGCTGCGGATCAGGTCGCGCAGCAGCCACGCAAGGCCCGTCTGTGCCAGGTAGCCGACGGCCGTGCCGAGCAGCGTGACCAGCACGGCGACGCAGACCAGCTGCACCAGTGTCTGGCTCAGCACGAAGCCCTGCGACGCACCCATGCACTTCATGAGTGCCACGGAGTCGAGATGGCGGCTCGCGTAGCGGCGCGCAGCCATGGCCACCGCCACTGCCGCGAGCAGCACGCTCACCAGGCTCGCAAGCGAGAGGAACCGGCCGGCGCGATCCGACGAGGCGCGGATCTGCGGGCTCGCGTCGGCGATCGCCTGCAGGCGCTCGCCCGGCTGCTTGGCCTCGCGCAGGTACTCGCGGAAGCGCTCGACGTCGCCCGGGTCGCCTGCGAACAGCACGGCGCGGCTCACGCGGCTGCCCGGCTGGATGAGCTCGGTCGCCGGCACGTCGGCGAGGTTGATCATCAGCGTCGCCGACAGGTCGCCGAAGCCCGCGCCCTGGTCGGGCCGGTAGTCGAGCACCTGCGTGACCGTGACTTCGTGTGCACCGACCGACAGGCGGGTGCCTACCGGCGCGTCCAGCCGCGCCAGCAGCCGCGAGTCGGCCCAAGCCTCACCCGGCGCGGGGATCGCATCGGTGGTGCGTGCCGCGCCGAAGGGTTCGTCGGCGATCTTCAGGCGTCCGCGCAGAGGGTAGCCGTCGCCGACCGCTCGCAATGCCACCAGCGAGGACGCCTCCCCGTGGAACACCACGCTCGGCATCGAGAGGATGCGCGCCACGCGCAGGCCACGGCTGCGGGCCTCGGCGCCGTAGGCATCGCTGATCTCGCGCGGCGACTCGAGGCGCAGGTCGGCCGCGAGCACTTCACCGGCCTGCTGGTTGACCGCACGGCCGATGCGATCGGTGAAGAATCCGACCGCCGTCAGCGACGCCACGGCGACCAGCAGCGCGGCGAGCAACACGGCGAGTTCGCCGGACTTGAGGTCGCGCCGCAGGTTGCGCAAGGCAAATCGGAGTGCGGCCACCGTCAGCTCCCGACGACGCGTCCGGCGTCGAGGCGGATCACGCGTCCGCAGCGCGCTGCGAGCGCGCGATCGTGCGTGACGAGCACGAGGGTGGTGCCGGTCTCGGCGTTCAGGCCGAACAGCAGTTCCATGATGCGCTCGCCGGTCGCGGCGTCGAGGTTGCCGGTGGGCTCGTCGGCGAACAGCACGTCCGGCCTCGTCACGAAGGCACGCGCGATGGCGACGCGTTGCTGTTCGCCGCCGGACAGCTGCCGGGGATAGTGGCCGACGCGCTCTGCGAGCCCGACGCGTGCCAGCACCTCGAGTGCCGCCGCACGCGCGTCGCCGCGGCCGGCGAGCTCGAGCGGCAGCATCACGTTCTCGAGCGCGGTGAGCGACGGCACGAGGTGGAACGACTGGAACACGAAGCCGACGTGACCGGCGCGCACGGCGGCGCGGCCGTCCTCGTCGAGCCGGGTGAGATCCTTGCCCGCGAGGCGCACCTCGCCAGCGGTCGGCTCGTCGAGGCCGGCCAGGAGGGCCAGCAAGGTGGACTTGCCGGCACCCGATGCACCCATCACGGCCACGGTTTCACCGCGCGCGATCGCAAGCGACACGCCGGACAGAATGGCCAGCGTTCCCTCGGGGCTGCTAACCTGCTTGCCCACCCCGATCGCCTCGAGCACCGTGTCCATTCGATTCGCCTGCCTCGTTCTCTGTCTCTGGTCGGTCCTGTTCGCACCGGCCGCACGGGCGGAGTCCCCGACGATCCTCGTGCTGGGGGACAGCCTGAGTGCCGCCTACGGCATCCGCCTCGAACAGGGGTGGGTGGCCCTGCTGCAGGGCCGTTTGAAGGCCAAAGGGTACGGGCACCGGGTCATCAACGCCAGTTCGAGCGGCGAGACCACCGGGGGTGCGCTGGCCCGGCTGCCCCGTGCCCTCGAGCGGCACCGGCCGGCGGTCGTGATCATCGAGCTCGGCGGCAACGACGGCCTGCGCGGG
>JAGVUU010000265.1 GCA_019136105.1 Gammaproteobacteria bacterium | reverse complement strand
GCGCCCGTGCCTTCAGCCCCAGATCGGCCGTTGCTCCGCGCCGTGCGTGGGGCTCGTCACCCGCGAGGCTTACGCACAGGACATCGCCGACGCCGTGCAGGTGCTGCAGGGCCGCAACACCGAGTTGATCGCCGAGCTGGGTCAACGCATGGAGCGCGCGGCGGAACGCCTGCAGTACGAGGCTGCGGCGCGATTCCGCGACCAGATCGCGATGCTCAAGCAGATCCAGGCGAGCCAGGCCGTGACGCGCATCAGCGGCAGCGACATCGACGCCGTGGCCATCGCAGGCACGGCACCGGAGTTCTGCGTGTCGATCGTCTTCGTGCGGGGAGGGCGCAACCTCGGCAGCACCAACTTCTTCCCGAAGGGCGGCTTGGGTGGCCAGCGGGAAGCGCTCGCGGGGTTCCTTGCTCAGTACTACCTGTCCCGCGAATCGCCGGATGAGATCCTGGTCAGCCAGGCGGTCGAGGACGGCGAGGTGCTGGAGGCGGCGCTCAAGGCGCGGGCCGGCTGTGCGGTGCCGATCCGCAGTGCCGTCCGCGGCACGCGGGCCCGCTGGGTCGAGATGGCGCGCACCAACGCCGAACTGGGCCTGCGCATGAAGGCGTCGAGCCGAGCCAGCTTGCGCGAGCAGCTGGAGGCGCTCCGGGACGCACTGGCGCTCGAACGCGTTCCACAGCGCATCGAGTGCTTCGATGTCAGCCATACCATGGGAGAGTCGGCCATCGCTTCCTGCGTCGTCTGCGGGCCCGAAGGGCCGCTCAAGAGCGACTACCGGCGTTTCAACCTCAAGGGCCTCACCCCCGGCGACGACTACGGCGGCATGCGCCAGGCCGTGAGCCGGCATTTCGCACGCGTGCAGAAGGGCGAGAGCCCGATGCCCGACGTGCTGCTGATCGACGGCGGAGAAGGGCAGTTGCAGGCCGCGCGCGAGGCGCTCGCGGCCCTTGGCATCGAGCCGCCTGTCACTGTGGGTGTCGCGAAGGGCGCCGACCGCCGGGTGGGACAGGAGCGGCTTTTCTTGGCCGGCCGTGAGGCCCCCCTTATACTCAACGCGGACTCTGCAGCGTTGCGATTGATCCAGCGCGTGCGTGACGAGGCCCACCGCTTCGCCATCGCGGGGCATCGCAAGGCGAGGGCGCGCACCCGGCTCGAATCCTTCCTCGAGGAGATCCCGGGGCTCGGTCCCGCCAAGCGGCGTGAACTGCTCAAGTCGTTCGGCGGCCTGCAGGGTGTGCGGCAGGCGTCGGTCGAGGATCTCGCCAAGGTGCGCGGCATCAGCCGGCCGCTGGCAGAGTCGATTTTCGAAAAGATGAACCCGGGGCCCTGACGGATCGTGAACCTGGCCAGCCTGCCGAACGTCCTGACCGTCGCCCGGATCGTTGCGGTGCCGCTCGTGGTCGTGCTGTTCTACTGGCAGCACCCGTGGTCGAACCCGCTCGCCGCGATCGTCTTCATCGCCGCGGCCATCACCGATTCGCTGGACGGCTACCTGGCGCGCCGCCTCGGTCTGACGACCCCGCTCGGCGAGTTCCTCGACCCCGTGGCCGACAAGCTCATGGTAGCCACGGCGCTGGTGCTGCTCGTCGGCCACGACACGCGGGCGCTCATTGTCATCACGGCGGTCGTGATCATCGGCCGCGAGATCACGGTCTCGGCCCTGCGCGAGTGGATGGCCCACCTCGGCGCGCGAGCGAAGGTCGCGGTGTCCGGCATGGGCAAGTTCAAGACCATCGTGCAGATGACCGGCCTGAGCATGATGATGTTCCGCAGCGACGTGTTCGGGCTGCCGGTTTACGAGATCGGCGTGGCGCTGCTCGTCGTGGCCGGCGTCCTCACGCTGTGGTCGATGGTGAGCTACCTGCAGGCCGCCTGGCCGGAACTGCGCCGGGGCCACCCCCCTTGACAGTCCGGGGAGAGGCAGACAAAATTCACGGCTCACGAAAGCCTGCTTTTGTGAGCCCGAGCGGGTGTAGCTCAGTTGGTAGAGCGCGACCTTGCCAAGGTCGAGGTCACGAGTTCGAGCCTCGTTACCCGCTCCA
>JAGVUU010000233.1 GCA_019136105.1 Gammaproteobacteria bacterium | reverse complement strand
CGAGGAAGGCACGCTGACCACCGCCTCCACCGGCGAGCAGCGCGGCGCCGGGCTCGACCAGTGCAGCAAGGAAGAGCTCCAGCGCCTGCGCCGGCTCAACCAGGACTACCGCGCACGCTTCGGCTTTCCCTTCGTGGTCGCGGTCAAGGGCCTGACGCGGCACCAGATCATGGACCGCGTCGAGGCGCGGCTCGCCAACGCGCGCGACGCCGAATTCCGCACCTGCCTCGCCGAGATCGGCAAGATCGCCCGCTTCCGGCTGGATGCGCTGATCGGCGCCAGCGCCTGATCGCGAGGAGGCAAACCATGACCTCGAACAAGCCCTACCCGCGCGACCTCGTCGGCTACGGCCGCAACCCGCCACACGCCGACTGGCCCGGCCGCGCCCGCGTCGCGGTGCAGTTCGTGCTCAACTACGAGGAAGGCGGCGAGAACTGCGTGCTGCACGGCGATCCCGGCAGCGAGCAGTTCCTCTCCGAGCTCTTCAACGCCGCCAGCTACCCCGACCGCCACCTGTCGATGGAAGGCATCTACGAGTACGGCTCACGCGTGGGCGTGTGGCGCTTCCTGCGCGAGTTCGAGCGCCGCGGCCTGCCGATGACCATCTTCGGCGTGTCGATGGCGCTCGAGCGCCACCCGGAACTGACCGCCGCGTTCAAGGAGCTCGGCCACGAGATCGCCTGCCACGGCTGGCGCTGGATCCACTACCAGAACACGCCCGAGGAGGTCGAGCGCGAGCACATGAAGATCGGCATGGAGATCATCGAGCGCCTGACCGGCGAGCGCGCGCTGGGCTGGTACACCGGCCGCGACTCGCCCAACACCCGCCGCCTGGTGGCCGACTACGGCGGCTTCCTGTACGACTCGGACTACTACGGCGACGACCTGCCGTTGTGGACCGAGGTGCAGAAGACCAGTGGCGAGACCGTGCCGCACCTCATCGTGCCCTACACGCTCGACACCAACGACATGCGCTTTGCGCTGCCGCAGGGCTTCTCGCACGGCGACGAGTTCTTCGAGTACCTGAAGGACGCCTTCGACGTGATGTACGCCGAGGGCGAGGAGCGCCCGGCGATGATGTCGATCGGCATGCACTGCCGCCTGCTCGGCCGCCCGGGGCGCTTCCGCGCGCTGCAGCGCTTCCTCGACCACATCGAGAAGCACGACCGCGTGTGGGTGTGCCGTCGCGTCGACGTCGCCCGCCACTGGATCGAGCGCCACCCCTACAGCCCGAAATAACCCCCCAAAAGGAGAACCCCCATGGCCAGCCACACCCCCGGCGCCCCCGTCTTCGCCCCCGCTGCCGAGCTGCCCGACTGGGCGCTGCGTTCGGTCGACCTCACCAACCCGCGCCTGGGCGCGAAGGCGCTCACCGCCTCGGACGACTTCTTCGCCGAGGTCAGCCGCATGCTCAACCCCGAGCCGGCCCAGTTCGTGCCCGGCAAGTTCGACACCAACGGCAAGTGGATGGACTGCTGGGAGTCACGCAGGAAGCGCGTCGCCGGCCACGACTGGGCGCTGGTCAGGCTCGGCGTCAAGGGCGTGATCCGCGGCTTCGACGTCGACACCAGCCACTTCACCGGCAACTACCCGCCGGCGGTCTCCATCGAGGCCTGCGTGTCGGAGACGGATGAGGTCGAGGCGCTGCAGGCGGCGACCTGGACGGAGATCCTCCCCGCCAGCCCGATGGGCCCCAACCGCCATCACCTCCTCGAGTGCACCAGCACCGCGGCCTGGACCCACCTGCGCGTGAACATGTACCCGGACGGCGGCATCGCCCGCCTGCGCGTGTATGGCCGCCCGGTGAGCACGCTCGCGACCACGGCCGCCGGCGCGCTGGTCGACCTGGTGGCGATGGAGAACGGCGGCCGCGCGGTCTCCTGGAACGACGCCAGCTTCGGTTCGTCGGCGTCCGCGCTGCTGCTGCCCGGCCGCGGCATGAACATGGGCGACGGCTGGGAGACCCGCCGCCGCCGCGAGCCCGGCAACGACTGGTGCGTGCTCGAGCTCGGCGCCCCCGGCACGGTCGAGCGCATCGAGGTCGAC
>JAGVUU010000111.1 GCA_019136105.1 Gammaproteobacteria bacterium | reverse complement strand
TATGATTGAGCCGTTTAAATATCCGACGGGGGAGACCTGCTATGCTCAAAAGTCTGAAAGCCGCACTGATCGCATCGCTGTTGCTTGCCGCTTTACCGGCTTCGGCCGAGAACTGCTGGGCGATGTCCTGCGCGCCGACACCGAACAGCTTCTCCTGCTCGACGTAGAACTGCGATGCCGGGCCCGGCGTGAAGAACCCGGAGAGCGCCTGCGCGAGCAGGATCACGCGAGCGTGGTTCCGGACGCGATCGAGGAACTCCTGCTGCTCGCCGGGGGTGGCGTTGTCGGACAACCCGCGCCCATTGGCCTCGAGCTGCGCGATCGCAGACAGCTGCGCCGACGCGTAGCGGGCGTTGCCCTCGCTAACACGGATCGCGTCGAAGGTGTTGACGAGCCACGCCGGGACGAACTGCTCGACGACGTTGCGGCCGGCGCCGTAGTCCCCGAGCATCGCACGCTTGGTGGACTCCAGCTCCGGGACCGCAGCGGTGAGGAGCGTCATCGGCATCGACACGAGCGGCGAGAACGACGGGGTGCCGAACTTCGACGACATGCCGGGCAGCATCGACTCGGTGGGCGACTGCAGCATCATCGACACCGGCAGTGTGTCGGGGACGCCGGGGATCTTGGCGATCGCTTCGGCCAGCAGCCCAGAGCCGGGGTAGACGAACCAGTCCTTGCCCTGCTCGTCGGTGCGCACGACACCGGCGGACTTCAGGCCCATGTAGCCGAGCTGCGCCTTCCGGATCACGGCGGGGCCCTCGTTGATGAGGGTGCGGCCCCAGCGCTTGAGGAAGTTCTCCTCGGCATACCAGAACGGGAGCAGCCCCTTGCCGGTCTCAGCGAACTGGGTGCGGAACTCGTGGCTGTCGATGAACGGCACGGCGTCGTACACGGCCGCGATGGCGGCGTGCTGGCCTGCCTGCTCCTCGATCCACGCCCGTTCCCGGCGGCGTGCCAGGAGCAGGTCGGCCACGCGGTCGTCGAGCACCACGGCGACGGCTGGGTCGAGACCGTCGCGCTTCGCCTGTGCGGCGGCCCACGCCTGCAGCTCCTCACCGGCGAGCGGCGTCACGCCCTGCGCGACCAGGTCGCCGTTGACCTCGAACACCTGGCCCTTAATGTAGTCCGTAGCGTCGTCTCCCGGAGCGCGGACCAGGCCGACGGTGATGTGCTGCTCGGGGTCGTACAGGTCGACGAGCTTGCCGTCGCGGTACTCCAAGCGCGGCCGCGACGGGCCGACCGGCCGGCCATCAGGGCCACGCGCGACGATGCGCTGGTCGCCCTGCATGATCGTCGGGGTCTCGACGTCCATGCCTCGAGCTTCCAGCTCGGGGGTGCGGTACCTGCCCGGTTCGAGCACAGCGAACGTGTGGTCGTTGGGGTCGAGCTGGCGGGCCTGCTTGCCGGTGACCGTCTCGCCGGTGGTCACGCGGCGCCCCATGTGGTCCTTGGTGAACACGACGTAGATGCCGCCGTCGTCAAACTGGTCGCGGGCGCGGCGGCCGATGATCTTCACCTCGAGATCCCCGAACTGGTCGCGTGCGAACCGCTGCAGATCGCGGCGTGACGCCCATGCCTCGTCGGGGATCGCTGCCTCGAGGCGAGCTACGAAGTCATCCACGGTGGCGTCGGCGGCGACGGCGATGTTGGCGGCGGCGCTGCCGGGCTGCAGGTCGAACAGGCGCTCGGCGGCGTTCACGGCGTCGCGGTTCTTCGAGGATCGGGCGCGGCGCAGCATCGCGGCGAACTCCTCGCGGCCGGTGCCACGCACGAACGCCTGCAGCTCGTTGAGGTTCCAGGTCATCGCCTCGGCGTGGCCGTCGTTCGCAGCGACGTGGCGCATCAGGTTGAGCGCCTCGGCCTGGGCGGCCGGGTCGGCCGGCTTGAGGCGGGCCACGACCTCCTCGAGTCCCTGGCGGATACCGGGGTCGGTGAACCCGTCGAGCCACTTCTCGGTCGCGGCGTACCGCTGCGCGAAGTAGTGGAAGCCCATCGGCCGTCGAACGATCGCGTCGAGCGACGGGCCGATGACCTTGTCGAACCCGTAGCGCACGGTGCGATCCCACCACGACTCGCGCTTGTAGGCGAGCATCTCGGCCGTCGCATAGTTCGGGACCGACGAGCCGGCGTCGCGCACGTGCCGCACGTTCGAGCGGTACACGCGCACAGCGTCGTTGTCCTTCGGCAGCAGCCGAGGGAAGTTCGCCAGGTCGTCGTACATGTCCTCGACCATCGGGCCGAGCAGCTCCCACATGACGTCGCCGGTGTCGTCGACCTCAACGGCGGCCGACGTGAAGTAGTCGGTGTCTCCGAACACGATGCGCTTGCCCTTGCGGTTCAGGTACTCACCGTGCTCGACGACCTCGCCAGCCGGGACCTCGACCAGCTCACCATCGGCGCCACGCCGGTACACCAGCGGGGCGTCGGTGCCGTCGCGCAGCGTCCGCCGGCGCGCCGTGAGACGCTCGCGGGTGCCACGCGTCATCCGCTGGCGCATCATGGCGACGACGCTCTCGGCCCACTCGCGTGCCTTCTCCTCCTGCGTGGCATCCATCGGCCGGAGCCGACGCTCGATCGCAGCCGTCGACACGTCCCAGCCGGTCGCCTCGACGCGCCGGTCAGCCGGATCCTTGGCCAGCGGCCGCATCCACGAGTCGGTGGCCACCTCGGCGGCTCGACCGTCGAGCACGGCACGGTCCATGTCGACGACGCGCAGCGACCCCGGGTCGTACGTTGCGCCGCGCATCCGGGCGCCGGCCTTGCCGATTTCGTGAGCGAGCTGCGGGTCGGCCACCATCAGGGTGCGAACCTTGGCCGGGTCGTTCTGCAGGGCGTCGAGGTAGTCCATGACGAGCGCCTCGTTGGCCATGATGACGCGCCGGTCGTCGACGTTGCGGAGGATGTCGTCGAACGTGACCGGGGCGCCGTCGGGGTGCCACACGCGGGTCGGCACGTATAGCTGCGTCTGGCCGGACGTGAGCGCTCGGCCACCATCGCCTACGACGGCGAGTCGGAGCGACTGCATGGTGGCGTCCTGGTTGTTCGCGTCGAGCAGCGCGGCCGTGAGTCGGTCGATCATGACCGGCTCGGCGTCGACCCAGGAGTCGTGGAACACCTTGGGCCCGGCCGGGGCGGCGAGCTCGACGGCAGTGGGCGGGCCCATCTCGGCGTCGATGACGTTGGCCAGCTCGGTGCGTCGCTGATCCATCTCGGCCAGGTCGGCGCTGTTCGACAGGTAGTCGTCGCGGACGTCGGCCAGCGTCCGCCGGCGCATCGCTGCACGCGCGGCGACAGCCTCGTCGTGCTTGCCGGTGAGCCGCACGAGCTGATGGCCCCAGTCGTCGACGCTCATCCCAGCTTCGGAGGCAAACACGTCGACGGGGATGTTGCCCTTGCGGAAGTAGGTGCGAGCGATCTTCTGGCGCTGACGGCCCCGCAGCTGATACCACCACTCCCACTCGGGCGCACCGCGCTTCGGAGAGAGCGGGAAGGTCGGCTTCCCGGTCGCATGGTCGACGGTCGCGCCGAGCCGCTCCATCTCGGAGGCCATGTCGCGGGCCTCGCGGTCGATCTCTGCGATCCGCTCGTGACGCCAGCGCTGCAGCTCGGTGCGCTCGACGGTCGAGTGCACGGCGATGTCCCGGTCAAGCTCGGCCAGCTGGACGCGACGGTCTGCCAACTCCGAATCGGTCAGCGACCGAGGCGCCGCCGGCGTCATCCCGGCACGGATGTCGGCACCGCGCACGCGCCAGCCGGTCTCCTGGCCACGGAGCAGCTGCGCAGCGAACCGGCGGGTCGGCAGATCGGCGTTGTCGAGCTGGTACACGACTCGGCCGAGCGCGTCGACGCCCTCGAGGAAGGTGTCGAGGCGGTTGCCGTCAGCGATCTCAGCTCCCCAGGAGCGAAGCACGGGCTCGACGTGCTCGGCCCACGACGGTGCGTCGACGCCGGTCGGGAACGCGTCACGCAGTCGTTCAGCGAGCAGCTGGCCACCGTGCGGGCGATCGTCGAGCGACGCCAGGTTGTGCAGCATCGTCATGTACGAGTCGCGCGACGGCGCGCCGCTGGCCAGCTCGGCAGCGACCAGCTTGAGCCCGAGGTCCTGGTTAATCGCGTAGTGGTAGAGGTCGACCACCTCGGCCAGCTGATCGTCGGACATGGACACCGAGACGCCCTTGATGCGGGCGACCTCGCTGGCGATGATCCGCTGCACGACGGGGTCCTGCACGACGGACGCAAGCGACTCGTGGAGCGCGTTGAGGAACCGGGGGTCGTCGTCGACGATGCGCTGGAAGTGGCCGCGCACCACCATGAACTCCTCGGCGCGCACGACGCCGTCCTGCAGCGTCGGCACCACCTGCATCGAGGTGCGATCGCCGTCGCGGCTGATCGGGCCTGCGTTCACCGCCGAGATCTCACCCATCACCGCACGCGAGTGCAGGGCGTAGAACTTCCGGCTGGCACGCACCAGCTGGTCGTCGACGCCACCGACGAGCATCCGCCGCCACGAGTGCGGGTTGCCGGCGAACAGCGACTTGAGGTTGTTCGACACGTTCGCGCGTGCGCTGATCTGACGACGGCCGACCTGCACCGTCTCGGGCACCATGCCGGCAACGCGCTCGACGCCGCCCTCGAGCTTCCGGCCGGCCCACGCCGCTGGACGCACGCCCTCGCGCAGCTGCCGCGAGTACCACTCGGCGTAGTCGAGCATCTTGCGCTGCATCGGGTCAGTCCAGCGGTAGCGCGCCATCATGCGCAGCACCGCCTGATCTGAGGCGTCGACGGCCTGGTTGAGCTTCTGGAACTTCTCGACCGTCTTGCCGAACGGCTTGAGGTGACCGGGCAGCAGCCCGGTCCAGCCGCCCTGCAGTAGCTCGCGCTCGAGCGGCGTGAGCGGCACGGTGCGTTCGGCGTCGAGGGCGCCCTGGATCACGTCACGGCGGCCGAGGGTGCGTGCGCCGAGCTCTTGCCCCATGTGGCCGAGGCCGCCACGGAGCATGAGGTTCATGAACTCCTCGCCGGCGGCGCGCGGGA
Organism: Gammaproteobacteria bacterium; assembly: GCA_019136105.1. GTDB lineage: Bacteria > Pseudomonadota > Gammaproteobacteria > Steroidobacterales > Steroidobacteraceae > RPQJ01. Next base: position 5,197 of record JAGVUU010000111.1, on the reverse strand, counting down.
TGAACGAGACGCGCAGCAGCACAGCAGGCTTCCACACCTTGGTCATGGCCGCCTCGATCACGGGCAGCTCGGAGAAGCCGAGGAAGTCGACCATGTGCCCGGAGCGGGCGGCCTTGCGCATGGCGTGAAGGTCGGGCATGACGACCTTGAGCGCCTGGTGCGACGGAAGGAGCGCGACGGGACGGGCGATGCCGTTGTCGATGAACGTGTCGACGCCACCGGCTGCGTACGCCTGCCGGTTCCGTTCGAGGATCTTCTCGACGATGTCCCGACCGTGCTGATTCGTCTTGGCGCCGGCGATCGTGAGCGCGTCGTCGAGCCAGCCGTTGATGAGCCGCATGCGCTCGCCGGGGTTCTTCGCGTTCATGATGAGGTTCGTCCACTGCCGGCGCGCGTGCGCCGGCATACCCATCAGTCGCGACAGCTCGACGAGCTTCGGGATCTCGTTCGACGCTGCGAGCCCCTTCTCGACGTCATCGACGAGCGAGATCGCGTTGCCTGGCGGGATCATCGTCGTGATCGACGTGAGTACCTCTCCAAGCTGGTGGCCGATCCAGGTGCGGCCGAGTGTGCGGCCGACGCGCTGTCCGGTGGTCAGCGGGGCTGCGTGCCACGGCATCACGAGCTCGCCGGTCGGGGAGACCTTGCCGTAGAGCGACGACGGGAACGCAGCGCGGAGCAGGTCGTCGTCGGCCATCGCAGCGATCGTCGCGTCGTCGACCTCGCCGACGTCGCGCAGCATCGCGCGCGCCGTCTCGACGATGTGCTCCTCGAACCGGGGATCGGACATGGCCTCGGTGAACCGGCGGGCGCCGATCGTGAGCTGCTTCCACCGCTCGGTGCCCTTGCCGAGCCCCTTGAGCAGCACCCCATCAGCGCCGGCCACCGTGCCGACACCCTGCATGATCGGCTTCATCTTCGTCGCCGTCGTGATGTACTCGTTGAACTCGGCGAGCCCGAACCCCTCCTCGGGCAGCTTCCCGAGCGTGGCCAAGGTCCGCTTGTGGTCGATCAGGTCGAGGTACAGGCTGGAGAACGACGGGGCCATCTGCCGCATCAGCTCGAAGTCCTCGGTGTCGATCGCGTGCGCGACGACCTCGTGGAGCCGGCGGACCTTCGGTTGGCTGGCCTGGATCTCGAGGAACCGTGTCGCTGCCTGCGAACCCTCGAGGCCTTGCATGCCGAGACGGCGAGCGCGGTCGAACTGCACCAGCTCGGTCGCGATCAGCGTCGGGTCGACTGCGACGGTCCACGCTGCGTCGACGGCGCCGGACACCCACGTGTAGCCGGCCTCGCCTGGATCGAAGAACAGGTCGGCGACGTCGCGACCTGGGCTGATCTTGCCGTTGCGGAGCTCCTGCACCGCCTCACGGAACGTGTCGTCCTGGGTGGTATCGTACAGCGCCTTGAACGCCTGCTCGTACTCGGGGGTGCCCTGCTGGGCGTACTTGCCGACGATCTCCTGCAGCTTCGCCAGCTCGGCATTCGCGCTGCCCTGACGAAGCCCGGCCATCTCGTACGCGAGCTCCTCGACGGAGATCTCGGCGTCGGCCACCTCGCGCGCGAGCGTGATGATGCGCGGATCACCGAGCAGCTCGTCGGCCCGCTGGATCGCAGACCGCTTGAACGTCCGCTCGCCGTTCGCGCTGGCCTGGAACGCGTGCGCGAAGTCGATCGGGTTGGTCGCCGCAGCGCCGAACGCGCCACCCGCCAGGCCGTAGAGGCCGATCCGGTTCAGCTGCGCCAACGTTCCGCTGTTCGGGTTCCGAGTCGCGAGCGCGCCGACCACTCCGACGGTCGCACCGACGGCGGCCTGCCACTGGTTGCGCTCGTCCATCGTCCGGATCGTCCGGTAGATGTGCGCCGGCTGCGACCCGAGCCAGTCGAGCGCGTGGAACACCGGCTTGCCGACCGCCATCGCCGCCTTGTTGAAGCCGCCCATGATGCCGCCGACAATCTCGTCGACCGGGCCGAGCATCTGCCCGACCCACGACTCCTTCGGATCCTCGGGACGCTGGTAGCCAAGCTGTGACAACGCCATCTGGCGAGCCTTCGGCAACGTCTCCCACACGGCACGCTGCGCGCCCGGCGACATCGCCTCGAGCTGAGCGGCGAATCGGTCTCCGAGCATCATCGAGTACGTGCCCGACGCGTTCGCGGCCAACTGGTCCATCGACATCGGCATGGCGGCCATCGCCTGCAGCACGTCGAGGTTGTCGGCCATGTACGGGTTCAGCGACGACACCAGCCGGACGCGGTTGGAGACGTCGATGTCGGTGCCGGTGGCGCGGCCTCGGATCAGGGAGATGCTCACAGACGGGCCCGATCTGCCAGCTCGCGCAGGTACACGTCCCCGGTGGCAGCGGCGAGCTGGCGCAGCATGATGCCGGTCGGGTTGCCTCGCTGAACGCCGAGGACTTCTGGCCCTGGTCCGGGACCGACGGGCAGGCCGGCAGTCACGGGCTCCTGCGGTCGACGGGTCGGGTTGGTCAGAATGCCGGCGCGACCTCTCATCTGCTGCGCAGCGGCCAGGGCCGCCTGGTACTGCTGGGCGCGCACCTGGTCTGGTGACGGCGGTACGACCTGTTCGCCCGCCGAGGGCATGGCCGGAGGGGGAGCGGCCGCTGCCCCGCTGGGGTCGGGGAGGCCACTCGGCGGGCGAGTGTTCGGTGCGGGCATGGCTTCGGCCAGGCGCTGCTGCTCGACACCCATGCCGTACGTCTGGCCAGGCACCGGCGCCGCTGCCTGGCCGGGCGCGCCGCTCATCGTCTGTCGTCGAGTCCTGGGCATCGTCAGCCTCCCATCACCTGCATAAGCTCACGCATCGCCGCTGCGCCCTGCGGCACGGCCACCTGGTCGCCGCCCGCGATCGGCATCTCGCCTTCGGGCATCGGCTGCTGCAGCGCGCCGGGACCGGCCGTCATGCCCGGCATCGCCTCGGGCGGCGCGATCATCCCTTCCGGTGCGGGCGGGGCCTCGGTGGCCTGGCGGCGCTTGGCCTCCTGGTCGGCGTACTCGACGGCGGCGAAGATGTCGTGGCCCTTCTGCATGTGGTTGCGGATCAGCACGGCCATCATCGGGTCCATTCCGCCCTGCAGCATCTGCTGGAAGATCGACTGCTTGAGCGCCTCCTCGAACTTCTCCTCGTCGATGATGCGCCCCTCCTTCTCGGGGTCGTCGATCCACGGGTGCTTCGCTCGGAAGGTGCGCGCCGAGATCGCGTTGGCGCCGAACAGCGACCCGAGGATCTGGGTCTGCTGGATCACGTCGGCGCCGGGGATCACGTAGCTCACCGAGTTCGCGGTCGTCTCGATGTGGACGTTCGGGGTGAACTGCACCTCGCCGTCGTCGCCGGCCCACCCGGACGGCATCACGTACTTCTTGCCACCCCAGTAGCCCTTGTAGATGTCGAAGATCGCCTCGTTCATGTGCGGCATCCATGCCTCGACGATCTCGTGCATCTCCTGCACGCGAGGGTCGACAGCGATCCCGGCCAGCGCGTCGATGCCTCGTCCGGTGCGCAGCGCGCCGTAGGTCTCGCCGCCGAACTGCGGCACCAGGCCCGTGCTGGTGCGGAAGTTCCGCTCGAGCCGGTCGGTCATCTGTGCGATGCCCGGGTCGGGGGTGGTGCGGAGCATGCCGACGGCCTCGACGTCGCGGAGGATGTTGACCTCGCCCTCGCGGCCGTCCTTCCACTCGCCGCCGACGATCTGCGGGCTGCCGGACTGGCGGCCGATCACGTACACGTCGGGGAAGATCGCCTTCTCGTGCGCGATGAGGTTGAGCGCCATCAGCTTCGCCTGCAGGTCGACGTTGCCGGTGAGCGTCGCCAGGCGGCTGATGATCTTGCCGAGGCTGACGTTGTTCGGCGCGACGACGGTCGGACGGCCGGCACGGTTCGGGTACGCAGGCGACAGCGGCATCCAGGGCGACGACACCCAGGACTGCTGGACGTGGGCGCCGTACTGCTCGACCGGGCCGCAGAGGCCCCACATGATCTGGTCGCAGTCGTGCCACTCGACGACGTCCCACAGCTTCCAGCCCTCGGCGTTGGTGACCGGGCCGCCGGACTCGGCGCGCACCTTCGGGAACATGCGGCGGATCGCGTCGCCTGAGTAGCGGGTGATGAACGCCGCGTACTCGGGCGGCCGGAGCTCGTCGTTGGCGCGCGGCTCGACGAACGTCGACAGCGGGTCACGGGTCGCGATCCGTGGCACCTCGGCCTTGAAGTCGGGGTACACGAGGATCGAGCCGGTGTGGTAGGCGGTGAGCTGCCGGTAGAACCGGCGCAGCCCGAGCTGCCACTTCGACGACGCGTAGGTGGCGGCGAGGATGCGGCGGCGGGTCATCGCGTACTCGCGGCTGCGGACACCAACGTCCTTGAGCGGGTCGATCGCAGGGCAGGTGATGTTCGGTCGGACGCTGGCGGCGCGCATCGACAGGTTGTCGACGGCCTCGGCCATCAGCTGCGGGGTCAACGGTGGCAGCGTCGGCTCGTTCGGGATCTGCGGGACCGGCAGCACCCAGTCGCCTTCGTAGCGGTCGAGGACGGCGCGCATCTGCAGCAGCGTCGGCCCCTGATCGGCCTGCATCAACTTCACCAGCTGAACGATCTCGTCGAAGGTCCTCACAGCGCCGCTCCCGTGGTGGTCTGGTAGCCGGACTTGGCTCGGCCCCAGGGTACGTGCCGTTTCCAGCCCTCACCGTGACCACCGTCGGGTGTCGCCTTCCAGCGGGACTGCCAGAGGATCCACGCGAACCACAGCGCCATCACCCGGTCCTGGCGCAGCTTGTTCCCTCGAGCCTTCGGCTTCCACGCTTTCAGCTGCCGGATCAGCTCCCCGACCTCGTTGCGGGTGTAGTCGTCGGCCGCCCACGGCAACACGATGTCGCCCTTGATGAACGACGTCACCATCGACGGGACGCCGACGTTCTCGTCGTACTTGTTGAACCCGGTCAGATGCTCGCGCACGGCGAACCCGTAGTGCTGCTGCATCTCGCGGAGTCGTTCGTCGCGTGCGAGGCCGCGCTGGAAGTTCATCGCCTCGATCACCAGGTCGGTGACGCGGCCGGTGTGGTTCATCTCGTGTACCACCGTGTTGACGTGCTGCATGATCTGCTCGTTGGTGCGCAGCCCGGCGTGCTCGTGGATCGCCCGGAGGATCATCTTCCCCTCAGCGATCTCGAACGCCATGAC
>JAGVUU010000168.1 GCA_019136105.1 Gammaproteobacteria bacterium | reverse complement strand
GGTTCATCTCGGAGGCGTCGCCGACGATGCGGACCACGCCGGCGCCGATCTTCTGGCCGATCGCGCGGCCGTGGGTGAGCGCCTTGCCGTACTGCTTGAGGCGGTACTTCTCCATCACCAGGCCGGAGTCCTGGCTCTTCACCGTCTCGGGGCGGGCCTGCAGGATGTAGAGCTTGCCATCGACACCGTCCTTGCCCCACTCGATGTCCATCGGGCGGCCGTAGTGCTTCTCGATGATCACCGCGTAGCGGGCGAGCTCGAGCACGTCGGCGTCGGTCAGCGAGAAGCGGTTGCGGTCGGCCTCGGGCACATCGACCGTACGCACCGACTTGCCGGCCACGGCCTTGTCGGTGAACACCATCTTGATGAGCTTGGAGCCGAGGTTGCGGCGGATGATCGCCGGCTTGTCGAGCGCCAGGGTGGGCTTGTGGACGTAGAACTCGTCCGGGTTCACCGCGCCCTGCACCACGGTCTCGCCCAGGCCGTAGGAGGCGGTGATGAACACCACCTGGTCGAAGCCCGACTCGGTGTCGATCGAGAACATCACGCCCGAGGCGCCCGAGTCCGAGCGCACCATGCGCTGCACGCCGGCCGACAGCGCGACGTCGGCGTGGGCGAAGTTCTTGTGCACGCGGTAGGCGATCGCGCGGTCGTTGTACAGCGACGCGAACACCTCCTTCATCGCGTGCAGGATGTTCTCGTAGCCGTGGATGTTGAGGAAGGTCTCCTGCTGGCCGGCGAAGGAGGCGTCCGGCAGGTCCTCGGCGGTGGCCGACGAGCGCACCGCGAAGCTGCCCTCGCCCTCGGCGGTGATGGCCTCGTAGGCGGTCTTGATCTCGGCCTCGAGCTTGGCCGGGAAGGGCAGGTCCACGATCCACTGGCGGATCTGCGCGCCGGTCTTGGCGAGCGCATCGACGTCATCCACGTCGAGCGCGTCGAGCGCGGCGTTGATGCGGTCGGCCAGGCCGTCGTGGGCGAGGAACTCGCGATAGGCCTCGGCGGTGGTTGCGAAGCCGCCCGGGACGCGGACGCTGGAAGGCAGCTGGCTGATCATCTCGCCGAGCGAGGCGTTCTTGCCGCCGACCTTCTCGACGTCGGACATGCGCAGTTCGTTGAAGGGAATCACGTAGCGTGTCATGGGTGGCTTCCGCAAATGTTGGGGAGAAAGCAGAATATCGCGAACGGCAGTGTACGATTTTTTGTGCTGTGCCGCATCACAGGGTTTGCCCCAATACACGCCCCGCCTCCCCGGTCGGGGCCGCAAGGTCCGAAATCATGAACGACATCGCCCGCCGCACCGTCTTCTTCGTCTCCGACGGCACCGGCATCACCGCCGAAACCCTTGGCCACAGCCTGTTGGCGCAGTTTCCGGAGGCGCGCTTCCGGCAGGTGCGCGCGCCTTTCATCGACGACATCGACAAGGCGATCGACTGCGCGACGCAGATCCGCGAGGCCGCAGCCGAGGACGGCGTGCGCCCGATCGTGTTCAGCACGCTGGTCAATCAGGCCACGGTTGATGCACTGCACAAATCCGATGCGCTCTTCCTCGACCTCTTCGAGCGCTTCATCGGCCCGCTCGAAGCAGAGCTCGGCCAGCGCTCCACCCATGCCGTGGGCCGCTTCCACGGCATCGCCGACAGCCTCAACTACAAGTACCGCATCGAGGCGATCAACTTCGCCATGGCGCACGACGACGGCATCTCCAGCGAGGGCGAGCTCGCCGAGGCCGACGTGATCCTGGTCGGCGTGTCGCGCTCGGGCAAGACTCCCACCAGCCTGTACCTGGCCATGCAATTCGGCGTCAAGGCGGCCAACTATCCGCTGATCCCCGAGGACTTCGAGCGCAACAAGCTGCCCGGCGAGCTGCACAAGTACCGCGGCAAGCTCTTCGGCCTCACCATCGCCCCCGAGCGCCTGTCGCAGATCCGCCAAGAACGCCGCCCCAACAGCCGCTACGCCTCGCTGGAAAACTGCCGCTACGAGATCGACGCCGCGCACAAGCTCATGCGCCGCGAGAACATCCGCTGCCTCGACTCCACGGCAAAGTCGATCGAGGAGATCTCCGCCA
>JAGVUU010000217.1 GCA_019136105.1 Gammaproteobacteria bacterium | reverse complement strand
CGGCTACCTGTTCCTGATGTTCCCGCTCGCCTATGACCCGACGTCGGAGCGGCTGCTCGGCGGCGTGGCGCTCACGGGTGGCGTGCTGCAGACCGTGTCGCACGCCTTCGCCAAGGCGGGGATGTTCATGGCGGCGGGCCTCATCGCCAAGTCGCTCGGCCACGATCGCGTCGCCGACCTTGCCGGCGTCGGGCGGGCGCTTCCGGTCAGCCTGATCGCCTTTGGTCTCGCCGGCGTCTCGCTGGTCGGCTTGCCACCGAGCGGCGGATTTGCCGCCAAGTGGCTGCTGTTGTCGGCGGCGGTCAGCACCGGGCAGTGGTGGTGGGCCGTGGTGTTGGTGCTGGGCGGACTGTTCACGGGTGGATACGTGATGCTGGTGCTGGTGCACGCGATGGGCAACGCAACGGAGCCGGTGGCGCCGCTGAAGCCCGTGGCACGCTCCCGCGAGGCGGTCGCGCTCGCGATGTCACTCTGCGCCGTGCTGCTCGGCCTCGTCGCGCTCGGCCCGGTCGAGCTGCCGGCGTTCGGTAGCGCGGGCGCGGCCGTTGCCGCCGAGGTCGTGCCGTGAACGGCCCGGTCGCCACGCTGCTGCTCGGCGCGACGTGGGGCGTGCCGCTCGTCCTGTTGCTCGCGTGCCTGTCGAGTGCGGTGCGACGGGCAATGCCGCAACTGCTCTGGTTCGCGCCGCTGCCGGGCCTCGCGGCGGCTGCGTTCGCGCTGCACGCGCCGGCGCTCGAGATCGGTGCCGGTCGGCTGCGTCTCGTCTTCGAACTCGATGGCCCCGGCGCGCTGCTGCTCGGCGTCGCGGCACTGTTGTGGGGTGCGGCCGGCGCCTACTCCGCGACGTACATGCGCGACACGGCGAAGCCCGGCCGCTTCGTCGCCTGCTGGCTGATGGCGTGCTCGGGCTGCCTCGGCGTGTTCATCGCAGGCGACCTTGTGAGCCTGTACGCGATGCTCGCGATGCTCACGCTCGGCGCGAGCGGCCTCGTGATCCACGACGAGACGCAGCAGGCCTGGCGCTCGGGCTCGATCTACCTGGTGCTCGCGCTGCTCGCGGAGTCCGTGCTGCTCGTGGGGCTCGTGATGCTGGCCGGTGAGATCCCGGGCGACAGCCTGAGCCTGCGCGATGCGGCCGCGGCGCTCGCCGGTTCGCCCGATCGCGACCTGATCCTGGCGCTGCTGGTCGCGGGTCTCGGCACCAAGGCCGGCCTCGTGCCGATGCACGTGTGGATGCCGCTTGCACACGCGGCCGCGCCGGTGCCGGCCTCGGCGGTGCTGAGTGGTGCCGTGGTCAAGGTCGGCATCATCGGATTGATCCGCTTCATGCCGCTGGCGGAGGCCGCGACGGACTGGGGCTTTATGCTCACGGTCGCCGGCTTCGTGACAGCGTTCTATGCAGTCGCGATCGGCCTTACTCAGCGTCATCCGAAGGCCGTGCTCGCATACTCGAGCGTGAGCCAGATGGGTGTCGTCGCCGCGGTGCTCGGCATGGGCCTCGCCGCCGGCGACGCGAAGGCGGGCATGGCCGCGGCTTTCTACGCATCACACCACGTGCTGGTGAAGGGCGCGCTGTTCCTTGCGGTGGGCGTGATCGCCGCGAGCGGACCCGGGCGGCGCGCGGTGGTGCTGGTGCCTGCGATGCTGCTGTGCCTCGGGCTCGGCGGCTTGCCGTTCACTGGCGGTGCGATCGCCAAATATGCGGTCAAGGACCAGCTCGACGTCGGCATGGTCGGCTGGCTCGCGGCGGCCTCGGCGGTCGGCACGACGCTGCTGATGCTGCACTTCTTCCGACGGCTCATCGCGTTCGGCAGCGAGGACGCGCACTCGGCGGCCTCAATGGGCCTGCGCTGGCCGTGGCTCGCGATGGCGGCCGCGGCGCTTGTGCTGCCGTGGCTGCTGCATCCCATGACGGGGCTCGGCCCCACGGCGGCCGCGATCGCACCCAAGGCCCTGTGGGCCTCGCTGTGGCCCGTGGCGCTCGGCGCGGGCCTCGCCTTCGCCCTGCGGGGTTGGGCGGAGCGGTTACCGAAGATTCCGCAAGGCGATATTGCCGAGGCGATCGATCACGCCGCCC
>JAGVUU010000254.1 GCA_019136105.1 Gammaproteobacteria bacterium | reverse complement strand
CGCAAGGCCGATCCACAGGTACAGGCGTGGGTTATCCATGAGACGGTCGCTTGAAGAGGGGCGGCAGCTGATCCGGGACCGGATCGTACCCGCCGGGATTCCAGGGATGACACCGTCCGATGCGGCGGACGGCGAGCCAGGACCCGCGCAGGGCACCGTGGCGGCGGAGTGCGTCCTGCGCGTAGCAGGAACACGTGGGGTGGAACCGGCAGTTCGGCCCGAGCAGCGGGCTCACGAACCACCGGTAGAGCTGGATCAGGCCGATCAGGATCGAGCGCATCGCTGGCGGACCCTGGCCCAGAGCGCAAGGAGGCTGGCACGCAACGCGGCGGCGTTCGCTTGCCCGGCACCGGGCTTCGCGTTCACGACCAGGTCCACGGGCGGCAGCTCCTGCTGGTTGGCACGGAAGGTTTCGCGGATGATCCGCTTGACGCGATTGCGCCTGACGGCGTTGCCGGCAGCCCGCACACCGACGGCGAGGCCTAGTCTCGCATGACCGAGGGCGTTGGGCCGAGCAATCACGGCGAACAGCCCGTCGGAGACCCGCAGGCCTTCACGATGGACGAGGTCGAACTGGGGCTTGTCGGTGAGACGGTGGTCCCGCGGGAACCGGCCGCGCGGGACGGGAGGCGCTGGGGGTGAGGCCTCGGCGGTCAGACCGCGAGACGCTTGCGGCCCTTGGCGCGGCGACGGCTGAGCACCAGCCGACCGCCCTTGGTGGCCATGCGCGCGCGGAAGCCGTGGGTCCTCTTGCGATGGAGGTTGCTCGGTTGATAAGTGCGCTTCATGGTTCGGCTCCGAAAACGAGCCGGCAAGGATACGCAGCCGCCGGGGCAGCGTCAACGGGCAACAAGCCTGCAGACGGTGGGTTTTGAGGATATCCACAGGCAGACCGGCGGTATAAACTCCCCGCCCCCTCCGGCTGACGGCACCTCCCCGCCCACCTGACGCAAGGCCCGCCCGTGGACGACTCTCTCTGGACCCACTGTCTGCGGCGCCTCGAAGCGGAGCTCCCCGAGCAGCACTTCAATACCTGGATCCGGCCGCTGCAGGCCGTCGAGGACCGCAATTACCTGCGGCTCCTCGCCCCGAACCGCTACGTGGTCGACTGGGTGAACCAGAACTGCACCTCGCGGATCAGTGAGCTGGTCGAGGAGATGGTCCCCGCGCCGGCGCCCCAGGTGATCGTCGAGATCGGGTCGCGGCGCGCGGCCACGGCGGCCGTCAGCGAGACCTCGCCCGGCATCCGCGTTGCCGAGCTGCGCAACCGCCGGGAGCCGGCCCTGCCTCAGATCGGCGGGCGGCTGAACGCCGACTTCACGTTCGCGAATTTCGTGGAGGGCAAGAGCAACCAGCTCGCACGCGCCGCGGCCATGCAGGTCGCCGCCAACCCGGGCCGCGCCTACAACCCGCTCTTCATCTACGGCGGCGTCGGTCTCGGCAAGACGCATCTCATGCACGCGATCGGCAATCACATCCGCGCACAGAACAAGGATGCGCGCATCGCATACGTGCATTCGGAACGGTTCGTCGGCGACATGGTGCGCGCCCTGCAGCACAACACGATCAACGACTTCAAGACGGCATACCGCTCGCTCGACGCACTGCTGATCGACGACATCCAGTTCTTCGCCGGCAAGGAACGTTCGCAGGAAGAATTCTTCCACACGTTCAACGCACTGCTCGAAGGCCAGCAGCAAGTCATCCTCACCTGCGACCGCTATCCGAAGGAAGTGGAAGGCCTCGAGGAGCGCCTGAAGTCGCGGTTCGGCTGGGGGCTCACGGTTGCGATCGAGCCACCGGAGCTCGAGACGTGCGTCGCGATCCTGATGAGCAAGGCAACCGCCGCGAACGTGGAATTGCCGGAAGAAGTCGCGTTTTTCGTCGCCAAGCGCATCCGCTCCAACGTGCGCGAACTCGAGGGCGCGCTGCGCCGCGTGATCGCGAACTCGCAGTTCACTGGCCGGCCGATCACGCTGGATTTCGCGAAGGAAGCGCTGAAGGACCTGCTCGCGCTGCAGGAACGCCTGGTCACGATCGAGAACATCCAGAAGACCGTCGCCGAGTACTTCAAGAT
>JAGVUU010000171.1 GCA_019136105.1 Gammaproteobacteria bacterium | reverse complement strand
AGACGCTCGGCGAGTTCGACGGTCGCCTGCTTGGTGCGTGCGAACACCAGCATCGCGTCGAACGGCTCGACCTCGAGGATGCGCGTCAGCGCGTCGAGCTTGTGCATGCCCGATACGACCCAGTACCGCTGGCGGATGTTGGTGGCCGTGCTGGTCGCCGAGCGGATGGTGACTTCCCGGGGCGCACGCAGGTGCTGCTGCGCGATCCGGCGAATCGGTGGCGGCAAGGTTGCGGAGAACAGCGCTACCTGCCGCTCGGCCGGCGCCCGCGACAGGATCGACTCGATCGCGTCCACGAAGCCCATCTGCAGCATCTCGTCGGCCTCGTCGAGCACCACGAAACGCAGCGTGCCGAGGCTCAGCGTGCCACGCTCGAGGTGATCGATGACCCGGCCGGGCGTGCCCACCACGACGTGCGTGCCGCGCCGCAGTGCGTTCAACTGTGGCGTGTAGCTCTGGCCGCCGTAGATCGGCAACACGTGGAAGCCGGGCAAGCGGCCGGCGTACTTCTGGAATGCCTCGGCCACCTGGATCGCGAGTTCACGCGTCGGCACCAGCACGAGCGCCTGCGGCACGCGCCGCGCGACATCGATCAACGAGAGCAGGGGCAGGGCGAAGGCCGCGGTCTTGCCCGTGCCGGTCTGCGCCTGGCCGAGCAGGTCGTGGCCCGCCAGGATGACCGGAATGGTTGCCGCCTGGATCGGCGACGGAGCCTCGTAGCCGACGTCGGCAAGGACTGCAGTCACGGCGGGCGCCAGGCCCAGGTCGGCGAAGGCTCCCAAGGAGCCGGCACTGGGGGCGTTCATGGCGGGCACCTCGCGTGCCTGGATCGGGCGCGAAGTCTAGCCGATCTTGCCCTGCGCCGACTCGAACTCAGTCGCGTTCGGTGTCCGCGTCGCGCTCGCGACGCTTCGAGCGCAGTTCCTCGCGCGCGGCGGAGTACGCGCGCGCGAACTCTTCGGTGAACGGGATCGGCAGGGCGTGCGCGCCCGAGCCCTGGGTGATGACGCGGAAGAACTCCGCGTAATGCTCCCAGTACTTCGGCCGCGGATCCTGACCTGGAGCGAGCGTGCGTGCGCGCCCCTGTTCGAACTGGTCGGCGACGTTGGAAGGGGAGAGCTGGCCGAGCACCGCATCGAGTCCGGCCTGCATGCCGGCCTGCACGGCGGCCTCGTGATCCTTGGCCTCCTGCAGGACGTCGCGTAGCGCATCCACCGGCCCGCCGTAGATCCGGCCGTGCGATTCGAACAGGCGGACGAGCGCCTGCTCGACGCTCGACGATGTCCGCAGTGGATTGCTGCCGCCCGGCTGCGCGCCGGCTGGCGCCGGGGCGGTCTGCGCACGGGACTGTGCCAGGTCATTGAGTCCCACGACGGCCTCGCGCAGCAGTTGCCCGGCGACGAGCGGCAGCATGGACTGAGCCTCGGCCGACAGAGCCGAAGGATCGATTCCCGCGCCGCGGCAGAATGCCTGGACGGCCGACTTGAGGTCGGTCCACGTCGAAGCCTGCTGGTGGAACGGTTGAACCTGCTGACGCGCCTCGATGCGGCTTTGGCGGCGTGCCATCGCGTCGGCCAGTTCCTGGCGCGTGATGGCTCGCGTGTGCATCGCCCATTCCGGCCCCCCGTTGGCTGGAGCCGCCTGCGCGGAGGATGCGACTGGCGCGGGAGGATTCGCCGCCGGGCGCTCCACGGGCGACACGGACGGGCGGACTTCCTGCGCCGGCGGCTCCGGCTCTGGTTCGGGCTCGGACCGCGGCAGGGTTGGGGGCCGATGGACGGAGGGCGCCGCGATCGGCACCGTCATTCCAAACACGTTTCGCGGCTGGTACGCGCCGGAATTGTCGGTCCGCGAACCCAGCAGGCTGTCCATGTCGAGATCGGCGCCGATGTGCTCGTCGAGATGCTTGGCCGCGGAGTGCTCCTCAGCCGCGGCCGGCAGGAAGTCGATGCGTGAGTCCACACTGACGACCAGCATGTAGTCGCCGATGGCCAGGCGGTCGCCGTCGCGCAGGATGACCGGGCCCGTGTCCGACACCGGCTCGTCGGAATCATTGACGAAGACGCCGTTGGTGCTCGT
>JAGVUU010000154.1 GCA_019136105.1 Gammaproteobacteria bacterium | reverse complement strand
CCTCGAACCCGTCGTCGATCGCCCAGAAGGCGGCCATCGTGGCGCTGAACGGTGACCAGGCCTGCGTCGCCGAGATGAACAAGCACTTCAAGGCCCGGCACGACTTCTTCAACGCCGGCCTGAATGCCCTGCCCGGCTTCCGCGTGCTGCCGGCGGCGGGAACGTTCTACGCCTGGTGCGACGTCTCGGGGGCCATCAAGAACCTGGGCCTCGCCGACGACCACGAGTTCGCCGAGTTCCTGCTGGACAAGGCCCTTGTGGCGGGCGTTCCGGGCACCGGCTTCGGCGCCCCGGGCCACATCCGCTTCTCGTTTGCGGTGAGCATGCAGACGCTCGAGAAGGCCCTGGAGCGCATGGGGAAGGCCCTGCGCGGGTGAGGGTCATTCAGGGTTGACGCGGGAGCCCCTAATCCGGACAATTCCGCGCCCTCCGTTCCGACATAGCTCAGCGGTAGAGCAGCTGACTGTTAATCAGCGGGTCCTTGGTTCGAATCCAAGTGTCGGAGCCACTCTTCACGTGCAAGGGGCCTGGTCAGTGACCAGGCCCCTTTGCATTTGCGGCGGGGAGCAATCCGGCGCGATCAGGCGTTCACGGCCGCCTTGGCGGTGGCGCCCGTCAGCTCCCGCAGCGACTCGGCCACGATGCCCAGCCCTTCGCGAACGATCGCATCCGATGCGGTAAGCGGCACCAAGAACCGGATCACGTTGCCGTAAAGCCCGCAGGACAGCAGCACCAGCCCCTTCTCCGCCGCTCGCTTCGTGAGTGCCTTCGTGAGGTCCGCGTCGGGCTGGTGCGGATCTGCGTTTTTCACCAGTTCCATCGCCACCATCGCACCGAGGTTGCGCACCTCGCCAATGGCGGGAATCTCGCGCTGCAGGCTGCGCAGCGAGCCGACCATGAGCTCACCGAGCGCAACTGCGCGCTCGCACAGCTTCTCTTCCTCGATGACCTCGAGCACGGCCAGCGCCGCCGCACAGGCGATCGGCGAGCCCGCATAGGTGCCACCAAGGCCACCGGGGTTCGGGGCATCCATGATGTGCGCCTTGCCCACCACGGCCGCCAGCGGGAAGCCGCCTGCGAGGCTCTTCGCCATCGTCATGAGGTCAGGCTCGATGCCGGCGTGCTCGATGGCGAACATCCGGCCGGTTCGCGCGAAACCCGTCTGGATCTCGTCGCTCACGAGCACGATGCCGTGCTGGTCGCACAGCTTGCGCAGCGCCTGCAGGAATTCCGGCGGCGCGATGTAGAAACCGCCCTCGCCCATCACCGGCTCGACGATGATCGCGGCGACGCGTGCCGGCTCCACGTCGTACTTGAAGATGTGCTCGAGCGCATCGAGGCTCTGCTGCACGCTCACGCCGTGGTACGCGATCGGGAATGGCGCGTGGTACACCTCCGCCGGGAACGGGCCGAAGCCCGCCTTGTACGGCGCCACCTTCCCGGTGAGCGCCATCGCCATGAACGTCCGGCCATGGAAGCCGCCGCCGAACGCGATCACCGCCGAACGCCCGGTGTGGGCACGCGCGATCTTGATGGTGTTCTCGACGGCTTCCGCACCGGTGGTCACGAAGATCGACTTTTTCGGCGTCGGCCCGGGCGCGAGGCGGTTGAGCTTCTCGGCCAGCTCGACCGCGACCGCGTACGGCGTGATCATCAGGCAGGTGTGGCTGAACGCCTCGAGCTGCTTCGCGACCGCCGCCTGCACCTTCGGGTGGACGTGGCCCGTGTTCAGCACGGCGATGCCGCCGGCGAAGTCAATGTAGCGCCGGCCCTCGACGTCCCACAGCTCCGCATTGCGTGCGCGCTCGACGTACACGGGCAACTGGTTGCCGAGCCCGCGCGCGAAGGCGGCGTCGCGGCGCTGCTGAAGATCGTGGTTCTTCGTCATGCGGATGCTCCGGAGACGCCGCTCAGCGGCGCAGTCGATCGGCCACCAGCTTCGCAAGGTAGTTCGCGAAGCGGTCGCCCAGGTGTTCGTGCTTGAGGCCAAACTCGACAGTGGCTTCCAGGTAGCCGAGCTTCGAGCCGCAGTCGTACCGCCGCCCCTCGAAGGCGTAGGCGAACACGGTTTCGTCCGCGAGCAGCGCCGC
>JAGVUU010000008.1 GCA_019136105.1 Gammaproteobacteria bacterium | reverse complement strand
CATCGCCGCGCCCGCCGCGAGCGCGCCCGGGGCTTCACGCTCATCGAGGTGCTGGCCGCGCTCGTCATCGTCGCGCTCGGCATGCTGGGCGTGATCCAGGCCGTGACGCAGACGGCGCGCAACGGCACCTACCTGCGCGAGAAGACGCTCGCGCACTGGATCGCGATGAACGTCATCACGGAGCGGCGGCTGCTGGCCGCCCCGCCGGACGTCGCGGAGTCCTCGGACGACGTCGAGTTCGCCGGGCAACGCTGGCGCTGGACCATGACCGTGACGCAGACCGAAGTCGAAAGCCTGCGCCGCATGGACGTCTCGGTGCGGCCGGCCGACCGGCCGGACAGTGAGGCGCTGGTCACGGTGACGGGGTTCTATGGCACGGCCATCGGCGCCGTCGGTGGCGGCACGCTGCCCTGGACCGACGGGCAACCGGGCGGCACGGGCGACGATGCGGAAGACGGCGGCGACGAAGGGAGCGACAACAACGCCGACAACGCGAATCGCCAGCCCGACGCCAATGACGAAGGGACCTTCACCGAACGCGTCCGCCGCAATCGCCGGCCCACCGATGAGGATGCGGAGTGATGCGCCCCGCCACATCCCGGGCTGACGGCTTCACGCTGCTCGAACTGCTGGTGGCGATGGCCATCTTCGCCATCCTCGGCACGCTCGCGTTGTCGGGCTACACCGAACTGCGCCCGATCCGCGAACCGCTCGGCGAGACGGTGCTCCCCGCGGTGCTGGCCACCGAGTCCATCGAATACGGCATTCAGTTCACGCGCGCCGGCTGGAGCAACACCGCCGGCCTCGCGCGGCCAACGCTGCAGCGGGTCGGCTACCGTCTCGACGGCGAGGGGCTGTGGCGCGACCACTGGCCGGTGCTCGATCGCACCCTCGCCATGGAGCCCGTGCGCGTGAAGCTGCTCACCCAGGTGCGCACCGTGCGCTTCCGCTTCATGAACGCAAGCCGCGAGTGGGTCGATCGCTGGCCGGCGAACGACGGCACCAACCTGACCGGCAGCGAGCGCCTGCGCCCGGCGGCCGTCGAGGTCACGCTCGAACTCGAGGACTGGGGCGTGATCCGCCGGGTGATCGAGGTGGCCGGATGAAACGCCGCGGCTGGAATCGCGAGCGCGGCGTGGCGCTGATCACCGCGGTGCTCATGGTGGCGCTCGCGACGATGCTCGCCGTGGACGTCGGATACCGCGGCTTCCTCGACCAGCGCCGCACCGGCACGCTGTTTGCGCTCGACCAGGGCTACGAGATCGCGCTCGGCGCCGAGGCGTGGGCAGCCGACTTCCTCAAGAAGGACATGCAGGAATCGCAGACCGACCACTTCGGCGAGACGTGGGCGCGGCCGCTGCCGCCGCTGCCCATCGATGGCGGCACCGTGGAAGGCCGGCTCGAGGACATGCAGGGCCGTTTCAACCTGAACAACCTGATCCACACGGACGGCACGCCGAACCCGACGGCGGTGAAGCAACTCGAGCGCATCCTCGCCATGCTCGAGATCGAGCCCAACTGGGCCACCGCCATGGCGGACTGGATCGACCAGGACACTCAGCCCGGATTCCCGGACGGCGCCGAGGACACCGTGTACACGGGCATGGACCCGCCGCACCTCGCGGCTAACATGCCGATCACGCGCGTCAGCGAGTTGCTGGTGCTGCCGGGCTTCGGCCCGGAACGCTATGCGAAGCTCAGGCCCTTCGTGAGTGCGCTGCAGGTAGGCACGCCGCTCAACGTCTGCACGGCGCCCGGCGTGGTGCTCGACTCGCTGAGCGAGGACGCACGCGAGTTCAGCCTCAACCCTGAAGACCTCGCCAGCCGCCGCAAGAACGCCTGCTTCCCGACGCTTGAGGACATGCGCGGTTCGCTCGGCGACGCGGCCTACACCGAACTCAAGAACTCGCTCACGGAATCGAGCGCGTACTTCCGCGCGACCGTGTGGGTCACTATTGGCACCACCCAGTTCACCCTGTACAGTCTGCTCGCTCGCGGCGGCGCGGGTACCGTCCGCCCCGCCCTGCGCAGTTTCGGCAGCGAATAGTCCTCGAGGTCCGATGTCTGAGACGCTGGTGATTCGGCTCCGTGCCGCCGACGAGGCGCCGGCGTCGTGGCTAATCGTGGATGGGAACGGCGCGCGCTCCGGCCCCGTGCAGAGTGGTCCCGTGGCGGATGCCCTGGGCTCCGCTCAGGGCCGCCGCGTCGTGGTGCTCCTGCCCGGCAGCGAGATCACGCTCGCCGAACCCGAATTGCCGGTCCGCGGCAGCGCGCGCATCGCCCAGGCAGTGCCGTTCGCCCTCGAGGAACAACTTGCCTCCGACGTCGAGGCGCTGCACTTCGCGGTCGGCGCGCGGCCGGCGGGTGCTGTCGGCACCCCGGTGGCCGTGGTCTCGCGTTCCACGCTCGAGCGCTGGCTGGCCCAGTGCGATGCCGCGGGCCTCGAGTTGAGCGCTGCTTATGCCGATACCGCCGCCGTGCCCGCCGCGGGCGCCGGCTGCACGCTGCTGCTCGACGGCAGCCAGTTATACGTCCGGCGCCACGACGGCCTCCCGTACCTCCTGGACGCCGAGCCGCTCGGCGCGGCGCTCGAGCTTGCATTGCCCGGGCCGGCTGCCGAGGGCGAAGCCGGTGAACACGTCACCTTCTACACGACCACCGCTGAGTATGAACGCCAGCGCGACCTGATCGAGGGCCTGCGCTCCCGCACGGCCACGCTCCAGGTCAAGCTGCTGCCGGACGGGCCCCTGCCGCTGCTGGCCACCCAGGCGGTGGACGGCGCCGGC
>JAGVUU010000274.1 GCA_019136105.1 Gammaproteobacteria bacterium | reverse complement strand
ACCCCGCTCGAGTCGGGCGGCGACACCCAGGTGCGCTACCTGCGCTACGCCGACGCCGAGAAGATCGCGCAGAAGCTCACCGGCCAGGTGCAGGGCATCGTCGCCGCCACCACGCAAGGCGCCGCAGGGGCCCCGCCGCCCGCTTCGAGCAGCGGCGCCGTGGACAAGAACGTGACGATCTGGGCCGAACCGCAGACCAACGCGCTGGTGGTCACCGCGCCGCCCAAGGTCATGCGCTCGATCATGCAGATCGTCGACCGCCTCGACATCCGCCGCGCGCAAGTGCTCGTCGAGGCGATCCTCGTCGAGATGTCCTACGACAAGTCGATGGACCTCGGCGTGAACTGGCTGATCGCCGACACCGACGCCGACGGCTATTCCATCCCGGCCGGTGGCTTCGTGCAGCCGGTGGACGGCACCGGCATCGGCCAGATCATCCAGGGCGTGCTCAACCCCGAGGCGATTGCAGGCCTGCCGAGCGGCTTGACCATGGGGCTCGGCCAGATCGTGGAGAACGGCACCAGCTGGGCGGCGCTCATCCGCGCGCTCGGCGGCATCGGCAACACCAACATCATCGCCACGCCGTCGGTGGTCACGCTCGACAACGAGGAAGCCGAGATCAAGATCGCGCAGGAAGTGCCGTTCGTGACCGGCCAGTACACCAACCAGGGCGTGGCCAATCCGGGCGGCGTCGTGAACCCGTTCCAGACCATCAACCGCGAGGAAGTGGGCAACATCCTCAAGATCACCCCGCAGATCAACGAGGGTGACTCGGTGATGCTCAAGATCTCGCAGGAAGCCTCGAGCATCGCGGCGAGCTCGCAGCAGGTGAGCTCCACCGACCTGATCACCAACAAGCGCACCATCTCGACGAACGTCATGGTCGAGGACGGCGGCATCATCGTGCTGGGCGGCCTGATCTCCGACGAAGTCCGCGAGAGCAAGTCACAAGTACCGTTTCTTCAAGACGCGCAGCGTCGACAAGGTGAAGACCAACCTGATGGTCTTCATCCGTCCGCGCGTGATCCGCGACGGCGTGGACGCCGCGATCGAGACGAACGCGAAGTACAACTACATCCGCGACCAGCAGCTGAACCGCAACAAGGGCAAGGTCACGCTCATGCCCGGCGAGCGCCAGCCCAC
This sequence comes from Gammaproteobacteria bacterium, assembly GCA_019136105.1. Classification (GTDB taxonomy): domain Bacteria; phylum Pseudomonadota; class Gammaproteobacteria; order Steroidobacterales; family Steroidobacteraceae; genus RPQJ01. The sequence continues at coordinate 1,912 of JAGVUU010000274.1, read as the reverse complement.
GCTGCCCGCGCTCGAGGACCTGGTGACGCCCGAGAACGTGAATCCGACGCGGGTCACGCCGCTGCCGCCGGCCGCCCCGGCCCCGGTCCTGCCAGAGCCCACCACGCCCTTCGGTGAGACGCCGCAACCCACTCCCCCGCCCGCGGAGCAGGGCAAGCAGCCGTGAGCACGGCCGCCACGAGCGAAGACATCCTCGCCGCGGCCGGCCGGGTCGCAGAACCGCCGCGTCCACTGCCTTTCGCGTTCGCGAAGCGCAGCGGCGTGCTGGTGCGCGGGCTCACCGACGCCAACGCCGACGTGGTGGTCCGCAACGATGCGTCGCCGCTCGCGGTCGCCGAGGTGCGTCGCCACCTGCGCCGCCCGCTCGTGCTCGAGCGCGTCGACGCCGAGCGCTTCGAGACGCTGCTGCGGCAGGCCTACGAGGGCGGTTCGAGCGCGGCCATGGACGCCATGGGCGGCCTCGAGGAAGACACCGACCTCGGCAGCCTCGCGCAGGAGATCCCGGAACCCTCCGACCTGCTCGAAAGCGAGGACGAGGCCCCGGTCATCCGGCTGATCAACGCGCTGCTGACGCAGGCCGTCAAGGAAAACGCCTCCGACATCCACATCGAGCCATTCGAGAACCGGCTCGTCATCCGCTTCCGCGTCGACGGCGTGCTGCGCGAGGTGCTGCAGACCAAGCGCGCGGTGGCGCCGCTGATCGTCTCGCGCATCAAGGTCATGTCGCGCCTCGACATCGCAGAGAAGCGCCTGCCTCAGGACGGCCGCATCTCGCTGCGCATCGCCGGCCGCGCGGTCGACGTGCGCGTCTCGACGATCCCCGCCGGCCACGGCGAACGGGTGGTGCTGCGCCTGCTCGACAAGCAGGCCGGCCGCCTCGACCTCAACTCGCTCGGCATGGACTCGGTCACCCAGGGCCTGGTGGACGAACTGATCCACAAGCCGAACGGCATCCTGCTGGTGACGGGCCCCACCGGCTCCGGCAAGACCACGACGCTGTACGCCGCGCTCGACCGCATCAACGACCGCACGCGCAACATCATGACGGTCGAGGACCCGATCGAGTACTACATCGACGGCATCGGCCAGACGCAGGTGAACACCCGCGTCGAGATGACGTTCGCCCGCGGCCTGCGCGCCATCCTGCGCCAGGACCCGGACGTGGTGATGGTCGGCGAAATCCGCGACCTCGAGACGGCCCAGATCGCGGTGCAGTCTTCCCTCACCGGCCACCTGGTGCTCTCGACCCTGCACACCAACACCGCCACGGGTGCGGTCACCCGCCTGCGCGACATGGGCATCGAGCCGTTCCTGCTCGCCTCGAGCCTGGTGGGCGTGCTGGCGCAGCGCCTGGTGCGCGTGCTGAACCCGGCCACCCGCGAGGCCTACACGGCCGGCGAGTACGAGCGCCGGCTGCTCAACCTGCCCGACGACGCGCCCTCGCCCACGCTGTACCGTCCGGGCCGCAACGACCCATCGGGCGGCTACAAGGGCCGTACCGGCATCTACGAACTGGTGCTGGTGGACGAGCACATGCGCACCATGATTCACGACGGCGCTTCCGAACTCGAGCTCGAGCGCTATGCGCGCATGCGCACGCCCGGCATCCGTGACGACGGCCGCGCCAAGGTGCTGGCCGGCATCACGACCATCGAGGAAGTCCTCAAGGTCACGCGCGAGGACTGACGACCCATGGGAGCCTTCGAGTACGTCGCGGTCGACGGCACGGGCCGCGAGCGCAAGGGTGTCATCGAGGGCGATACGCCCAAGCACGTCCGCCAGTTGCTGCGCGAACAGGGCCTGCTGCCTGTCGCCGTCGATGAGGTCGTCGAGCAGAAGGAGTCGGGCCGCCGCACGCCCCTGTCGCTGCGCTTCCAGCGCGGCCTGAGTGCCGCCGACCTCGCCCTCGTCA
>JAGVUU010000151.1 GCA_019136105.1 Gammaproteobacteria bacterium | reverse complement strand
CGTCGCCGCATCGCTGCCGTAGAGCCAGACGTCGTCCGTCAGGTTGGGGGCACCGACCGCAGTCATGCCCTTGCCATCCGGGCCGTGGCAGGCCATGCAGAAGGTCTGGAAGTGGGCCGCGCCGGCCGCGGCCTTCGCCGGGTCGGATTCCTGGCCGCTCAGCTGCTGCACGTACGCGACGACTGCATCGACGCCTTCCTCGCCGAGCACCTCGCCCCACGGCGTCATGGCCGCGACGCGCCCGTTCGCGATCGTCTGCACGATCGAGTCCGGGTCGCCGCCCCACTGCCAGTCGGAATTGGCGAGGTTCGGGAAGCCGCGGGCACCGCCGCCGTCCGCGCCGTGGCACTGCGCGCAGTTGTTCTGGAACAGGTTGTTGGCCGTGGCCATCGCCTGTGCGTTCGCTGCGAGCTCCGGCACGGTCATCGAGGCGAACGGCGCGAGGTAGGCCGCAACCTTGGCCTCTGCCGCATCGTTCTCCTGCTGCCACTGCGCCGCCTGCGTCCAGCCCTTGATGCCCTTCCACGTGCCCAGGCCCGGGTAGAGCACGAAATACAGCAGGCCGAACACGACCGTGAGGTAGAACAGCCACAGCCACCACTTGGGCAGCGGGTTGTTGTACTCGCGCAGGTCGCCGTCCCAGGTGTGCCCGGTGTCGGCGCCGCCGCCGATCTTCTCGGTGGCGGATTTCGGCTTCATCGTCCAGCGCAGCAGCCAGACGCAAGCCAGGATGTTGACGATCGTCAACGCGATGACGAAGAGACTCCAACCAGTAGTCATGGGGTCTTGCTCCCTTGATCCTTGTCCGTCGGATATTCGCGGAACGGCATCTGCGCCATCTCGTCGAAATCCGCCTTGCGGCGCTTGCTGTACGCCCAGACCACCAGCCCGATGAACGCGAGCATCAGCAGCAGCGTGATGAGCCCGCGGACGGTGCCGATGTCCATGCTCAGTTGCCCGCCTTGATGTTGGTACCGAGGCCCTGCAGGTAAGCGACGAGCGCGTCGAGCTCGGTCTTGCCCTCGACGGCCGCCGCCGCCCCGGCGATCTCTTCGTCGGTGTACGGGACGCCGATCTTGCGCAGCGCGGTCATCTTGCTGGCCACCAGCGCGCCGTCCACCCTGGCGTCCTTGAGCCACGGGAACCGCGGCATGTTGGACTCCGGCACGACGTCGCGCGGGTTGATCAGGTGCACGCGATGCCACTCGTCGGAGTAGCGGCCGCCGACGCGCGCGAGGTCGGGCCCCGTGCGCTTCGAGCCGAACTGGAACGGGTGGTCGTACACCGATTCACCGGCGAGCGAGTACGGCCCGTAGCGCTCGGTCTCCGAGCGGAACGGACGGATCATCTGCGAGTGGCAGGTGTAGCAGCCCTCGCGGACGTACACGTCGCGGCCAGCGAGGTTCAGCGCCGGGTATGGCTTCACGCCCGGCGCCGGGTTGGTGCCCGCGCCCTGGAAGTACAACGGCACGATCTGCACCAGGCCGCCGATCGAGATGACCAGCGCGATGAGCACGCCCATCAGGCCGACGTTTTTTTCGATTTTCTCGTGGTTCATGTGGGGTTCCTCAGGCCGGCTGGACGACCGGGGCATCGGCCGTGGTGGTACGGCCGGCGATCGTCTTCCAGACGTTGTAGGCAATGATGAACATGCCGCCGAGGACCAGCACGCCGCCGAGCAGGCGCACGCCGTAGTACGGGTACGTGGACTTGATCGACTCGATGAACGCGTAGGTCAGCGTGCCGTCCGCGTTCGTGGCGCGCCACATGAGGCCCTGCATCACGCCGGCGATCCACATCGAGGTGATGTAGAGCACCACGCCGATGGTGGTCGTCCAGAAGTGCACGTCGATCAGCTTCGTGCTGTACATCTCGGTGCGGCCGTACAGCTTCGGGATCAGCGCGTACATGGTGCCGATCGAGATCATCGCCACCCAGCCGAGCGCGCCGGAGTGCACGTGGCCGATCGTCCAGTCGGTGTAGTGCGAGAGGGCGTTGACCGTCTTGATCGACATCATCGGCCCTTCGAACGTCGACATGCCGTAGAACGACAGCGACACGATCATGAACTTGAGGATCGGGTCGGTGCGCAGCTTATGCCACGCGCCGGACAGGGTCATGATGCCGTTGATCATGCCGCCCCACGACGGCGCGAGCAGGATCAGCGAGAACACCATGCCGAGCGACTGCGCCCAGTCGGGCAGCGTCGTGTAGTGCAGGTGGTGCGGGCCCGCCCACATGTAGATCGAGATCAGGGCCCAGAAGTGCACGACCGAGAGCCGGTAGGAATACACCGGGCGGCCGGCCTGCTTCGGGATGAAGTAGTACATCATGCCGAGGAAGGCGGCGGTCAGGAAGAAGCCGACCGCGTTGTGCCCGTACCACCACTGCACCATCGCGTCCACCACGCCCGGGTAGAGCGAGTAGCCCTTGGTGAGCGTGACCGGCACGGCGAGGCTGTTGGTGATGTGCAGCACCGCGATGGTGATGATGTACGCGGCGAAGAACCAGTTGGCCACGTAGATGTGCTTCACCTTGCGCAGCGCGATCGTGCCGAAGAACACCACCGCGTAGGCGACCCAGACCACCGCGATCAGCAGGTCGATCGGCCACTCGAGCTCGGCGTACTCCTTGCCGGAGGTGATGCCGAGCGGCAGCGTGACCGCCGCGAGCAGGATGATCAGCTGCCAGCCCCAGAACGTGAAGGCCGCGAGCTTGTCCGCGAACAGCCGTGTGTGGCAGGTGCGCTGCACGATGTAGTAGGAGGTCGCGAACAGCGCGCTGCCGCCGAACGCGAAGATCACCGCGTTGGTGTGCAGCGGCCGCAGCCTGCCGTACGACAGGAAGGACCAGGCTGGCAACAGGTCGGGCCACAGCAGCTGCGCCGCGATCAGGACGCCGACCAACATGCCGACGATGCCCCAGACCACGGTCATGATCGCAAACTGCCGGACCACCTTGTCGTTGTAATGAGTGGCCGTCGTATTCATGCTCGCCTCGAAAGAGTGGAAACGATCCCTGCTTGCTTGTTCGGTGTGCAGTGCACACATGCCGGGCAAATGTTAAGGGATGGCTGGGGTTCAGTCGCGCGCGTCGTGCCGGGGTGGCGTAGGTATTTTCCGCAGCGGGCTTACACGCATTGTGTCCGCGGCCGCGCGTGCGCACAGTGTTGACAACATATTAGAAATGTCGGATGGAGGCCGCGCATGAAACGCCTCGACCGCATCCTCGCCGTGCTCGACCCGACCACGGAAGCCCAGCCCGCACTCGCAAAGGCCGCGACGCTCGCGCGACGCTCCGGCGCCACGCTCGAGCTCTTCATCTGCGACTTCGACCCGTCGCTGTCGGGGCAGCCGTTCTTCGACACCGACAAGCTGCGCCAGCTGCGCGAGGAGTTCGTGGCCGAGCGCCTGGAGTACCTCGAGGACATGGCGGAGGACCTGCGTGCCGAAGGGCTTGCGGTTGAGACGCATGTGCATTGGGACAACCCGACCTACCGCGGCATCGTGCGCCGCGTGGAGGAGGCCGCGCCCGACCTGGTGGTGAAGGATACGCACTACCACACCGTGCTCAGGCGGACGCTGTTCACCAACACCGACTGGAGCCTGATCCGCACTTGCCCGGCGCCGCTGTTGCTGGCCAAGGCTGGCGAGTGGCCGGACACCCCGCGCATCCTGGCGGCGCTCGACCCAGGGCACGTCGGCGACAAGCCGGCCGGACTCGACCACGACATCCTCGAGTGGTCCGAACTGGTCGCGGCCCGCATGGGCGGCGAGGTGCACGCGGTGCACGCGTTCTTCCCGGCCGCCTTGCTGGCGGCCACGGCCACGCTGGCCGGCATGCCGCTGGCGAGCGGCATGACGTCGGCCGAGATCGTCGAGGCGGAGCGCATGCGGATCGCGGGCCTGTTCGCCGACATCGCGGGCCCCCATCACCTGCCGGCGCAGCGGCTGCACCTCGAGCAGGGTGCCGCCGCCGAAGTGCTGCCGCGCATGGCCGATCAGCTGAACGCGGCGCTGGTGGTCATGGGGGCCGTCTCGCGCAGCCGGCTGCAGGAAGTGTTCCTCGGCAGCACCGCCGAGCGCGTGCTCGACCGGATCGGTTGCGACGTGCTCGTGGTGAAGCCTGCCGACTTCACGGAGAAGCTTCCATTCTGAAAGCGGCCTGTGAACCGCCGCACACTTCCCGCGCGCGGAGCGATCAACAGCTCACAATCCGGCCGCCCTGACCCGCCCTATACTCGGCGGCACATGAGTCACACCAACGTCCTGCTCGTCAGCGCACAAGTCGCGGACCACGCGGCCGTTCGGGCGGCCATCGAGGGGGTCCGCGGGCAGCCGTATCGCCTGGAGACCGTCGGCACCCTTGCCGACGCACTGGCGAGGGTCAAGGCCGGGCACGTCGACGCAGTGCTGCTCGACCTGAACCTGCCCGACAGCCTGGGCGTGACCACCTTCCTGCGCCTGCAGCCCAAGGCGACCAGCATCCCGATCGTCACGCTGATCGCCGAGCAGGACGAGGACCTCGGCAGGCAGACCGTGGACCGCGGCGCGCTCGACTATCTGGTGAGCGGTCACGTCACCGCCCAGCTCGTGGACAAGGTGCTGCGCTACGCCACCGAGCGCACCCACACGCTCAAGGCCCTCAAGGCGTCCGAGCAGCGCTACCGCGAGCTGTTCCAGAACGTCACCGCCGGCGTGTTCCAGACCACCGGCGACGGCAAGTTCATGGCGGCCAATCCCGCGCTGGTGCGCATGCTGGGCTATGACTCGGAGGACGAGCTGCTGGCGGTCGACGTCGCGAAGGACGTGTACGCCGACCCGGGGCACCGCGACGACTGGGTCCGATGCATGTCGGAGCAGGGCGAAGTCCGCAACGCCGAGCTGGTGCTGAAGCGCAAGGACGGCACGCGGCTCGTGGTGCTCGAGAACTCCCGTGCCGTGCGCGACTCCGACGGCAGGGTGCTGTTCTACGAGGGCACGCTCACCGACATCACGGCGGCGCATGCGCTGTCGCAGCAGCTCACTCACGAGGCGAGCCACGACCCGCTCACGGGACTCAAGAACCGCCGCGAGTTCGAGTCGCGGCTGCAGCACTCGCTCGAGCTGTCGCACGCCACCGGCGCGACGCACGCGGTCTGCTTCATGGACCTCGACCGCTTCAAGGTCGTGAACGACACCTGCGGTCACGTCGCCGGCGACGAGCTGTTGCGCCAGCTCGGGCAACTGCTGCCTGCGAAGGTGCGCCAGGCCGACGTGGTGGCGCGGCTCGGTGGCGACGAGTTCGCGATCCTCCTGCAGAACTGCGGCCCGAACGACGCGCTGCAGGTGGCGAACAACGTGTTGCGCGCCATCTCGGGCTTCCAGTTCGTCTGGGGCCAGCACACGTTCAACCTCGGCGTCAGCATCGGCGTCGTGGTGATCACGTCCAGTTTCCTGCGCCTGTCGCAGGTCATGAGCGCCGCCGACACGGCCTGCTACGCGGCCAAGGACGGTGGCCGCAACCGCGTGGTGCTCTACACGGACGACGCGGAGAACGCACTGAAGCAGCGGGTCGACACCGACTGGGTCGGCCGCGCCAGGCGGGCGCTCGTCGAGAACCGCTTGTTCCTGGAGGCGCAGCCGATCCGCCCGCTGGCGCGCAACCCGCACGAGCCGCCGCACTACGAAGTGCTGGTGCGCATGCGCGACGACAGCGGCCGCGCCGTGCCGCCCGGCGCTTTCCTGCCGACCGTCGAGCGCTACAACCTCTCGACGCGCTACGACCGCTGGGTGATCGCCGCGACGTTCAAGTGGATGCGCGACCACAAGCCGGCGCTCGAGCGCTTGTCGAAGTTCTTCATCAACCTGTCCAAGGACTCGGTCGTCGACCCGGCGACCGCGGGCTACGTCCGCCACGCGGTGGCCGAGATGGGCGTGGACCCGCGCAGGATCGGCTTCGAAGTGCCGGAGAAGATCGCGATCGGCAACCTCACGCAGTCCAACCAGCTGTTCGGCGAGCTGCACCGGCTCGGTTGCAGCGTGAGCCTCGACGATTTCGGCAGCGGCGTCTCGTCGTTCGCCTACCTGAAGGCGCTCGGCGCCGACGTCCTGAAGATCGACGGCCTGTTCGTCGGCAACATCTCCCAGGACAAGGTCGATTACGCGATGGTGCGCTCGATCACCGAGATCGGGCACGTGATGGGCAAGAAGGTGATCGCCGAGTCCGTCGAGTCGGACGAGGTCCTCGAGAAGCTCGGCGAGATCGGCGTGGACTATGCGCAGGGATTCCGCGTGGGCGAGCCGCGGCCCATCGACGAGATCGACTCGATCGGGATCGCCGACCTGCTCGCCGGCTAGTTACTTCGCGAGCACGTATTCCCCGGGCGCCGCGCCGAGCGGCTGCAACCCCTGTTTCGGCGCGCCCATCGGCGGCGGCGCCACCTTGCGCTCGCTCGAATGCTCCTCGAGCCACTTCGCCCAGGTGGGCCACCACGAGCCCGGCAGGGGCGCCACTTTCTCCAGGTAACGGTCCGGCGATGGCAGGCGTGCGCCAGCCTTCGACGCGTGCACGCGGTGGCGCCGTTTCGGGTGCTGCGGGCCGCTGATGATGCCGGCGTTGTGCCCGCCGCTGGTGAGGCAGAACGTGTAGTCGCCCGAGCGCACCAGCTTGCCCACCTTGTACACCGACCGCCACGGCGCGACGTGGTCGGTCTCTGTCCCCACGACGAACATCGGCACGGTGACGTCGGACAGGCTGAGTTGCTCGCCGTTCGCGACGTAGCGGCCCTCGGCAAGGTCGTTGTTCAGGTACAGCTGGTGCAGGTAGTCGGTGTGCATGCGGTAGGCCATGCGCGTGCCGTCGGCGTTCCACGCCATCAGGTCGTTGACGCCCATGCGCTCGCCCTTGAGGTACGTGGCGATCGACGGGGCCCACAGCAGGTCGTAGGTGCGCAGCAGCTGGAACGCACCGCCCATCTGGCGGCTCTCGAGCACGCCTTCCTTCCACATCATCGCCTCGAGCATCGCGAGCTGCGCCGGGCTGATGAAGATCGACAGTTCGCCGGGCTCGCTGAAGTCCGTCTGCGCCGCGAACAGGGTGACGGAGGCGAGCCGGTCGTCGTCCTGACCGGCGAGTTCGGCCGCGGCGATCGACAGCAGCGTGCCGCCGATGCAGTAGCCGACCGCGTGCACCTTGCGCTTCGGCACCACCGTGGTCACCGCGTCGAGCGCCGCGCGCACGCCGAGCGTCAGGTAGTCGTCCATCGAGACGTTGCGGTCCTCGGCCGTGGGGTTCTTCCACGACACCATGAACACCGTGTGGCCGAGCCCGGTGAGGTAGTTCACCAGCGAGTTCTTCGGCGACAGGTCGAGGATGTAGTACTTCATGATCCACGCCGGCACGATCAGGATCGGCTCGGCGCGCACCGTGTCGGTCTGCGGCGAATACTGGATGAGCTCCATCAGCCGGTTGCGCAGGATCACCTTGCCGGGCGTGGCCGCCACCTGCTTGCCGACCTCATAGTTCTCGACCCCGATCGGTCCGAGGCCCTTGTAGGTGCGGGCGATGTCCTCGGCGAGGTGCTTCAGGCCGCGTGCGAGGTTGCGGCCGTTCTCGTCCACGGTCTGCCGGATGAGCTGCGGGTTGGTCGGCAGGTAGTTGTCGGGCGCGACGAGTTCGAGGCCTTCGCGCACCGTGAAGCCCACGATGTTCTCGGCCGCCGGGTCGGCGCCCGGCACGTTCTTCACGGCTTCGCGCGCCCAGTCGGACGCCGAGAGGAACGACTGCGCCATCAGGTTGAACGGGAACCTCGCCCATGCCGGGTCGGCGAAGCGCTGCGCGTAGGGCGTGCCGGCCGCCTGCGGTGCCTCGCCCTTCAGCGCCGCCCCCGAGAATTGCGCGAGCGCGAGCGTCTTGGCCAGGGCCGAGCGCGCGAGTTCGGCCTGGCGGCCGGGGGTCGTGGCGAGCCGCGCGAGCACGTTGAGCCACGCGCCGCCGAAAGCCTGCGGCGACAGTCCGCCGGTCCACTGTGCCAGCGTCGCGAGGAAGTGGCGGGAAACGTCGTCCGTCGCGATCGTCGAGCCGCGCTTGCGGGGCGTGTCGGCCATGGTGGGTGCCTCAGAGGGTCTTCAGGTCAACGGTGGTGTCGGCGAGCAGGGCCGGGTCGGGTCGCTTGCGCTCCGCGAGCCACTTCTTGCCGGTCATGAAGTCGCGCATGCTGTTGATCGCATCGACCGCCAGCAGCTCGTCGCCCGCGAAGTAATAGAGCGCGAAGCTGCCGCTCGCGGGATCACCGCGCAGCACGGTGCGGTCGTATCCCTCCGAGAGGCCCGCGATCTGCAGCTTCACGTCGTACTGGTCGGACCAGAACCACGGGATGTGCTCGTGGCGCGCCGGCTTGCCGCAGATGTTGGCCGAGGCCGTCTTCGCCTGCTCGACGGCGTTGTCCACCGATTCGAGCCGCACGCGGCGGCCGTAGCGCACGCTCGGGTGGTTGGTGCAGTCGCCGGCGGCGTACACGTTCTCGTCGGACGTGCGGCACTGCTCGTCCACCCACACGCCGTTCTCGCAGCGCAGGCCCGCTGCCGCCGCGAGCGTGACGTCGGGCAGGATGCCGACGCCCACGATCACGAGGTCGGCCGGGAACTCGCGCTCGCCGCAGCGCACCGAGGTCACCCGCCCGTCGCCGCCGAAACCAGTGACCGTCGTGCGGCAGACGATCTGCACACCCTCGCGCTCGTGGCGCTGCGTGTAGAACGCCGAGACTTCCGGCGCGACCACGCGCGCCATCACGCGATCGGCCATCTCGAGCACGGTCGCCTCGAGGCCGAGGTGCCGCGCGCAGGCCGCGGCCTCGAGGCCGATGTAGCCCCCGCCGACCACCACGAGCCGCCGGGCGCCGGCGAGATCGGCACGGATCGCGTCCACGTCGGCGATCGTGCGTAGCGTGTGGATGCCGGCCAGGGCGTGGCCCGGCACCTCGAGCCGCCGGGGGGTGCTGCCCATGCACAGGATCAGCCTGTCGTACGTGAGTTCGCTGCCGTCGCCGAGCCGCAGGCGCTGCGTGGCACGGTCGATGGCCGTGACCCGGACGCCGAGCCGCGTGTCCACCCGGTGCTGCTGGTAGAACTGTGCGCTGCGCAGCCAGAGCCTTTCCCGCTCGAGCTCGCCCGCGAGGTATTTCTTGGACAGGGGTGGACGGTTGTACGGCAGGTACGGTTCGTCGCCCACCAGCACGATCGGCCCCGTGTGCCCCTCGCGGCGCAACGTGTCCACGGCCTGCACCGCGGCGTGGCCGGCTCCGACGATGACGACCGTGAGTGCCATTCCTGTCCTGTCCCGTTCCCAGGGCCTTGGGGCCACCCCGGCCCGCGGCATGCCACTCTTTATATACGGGCCCGCGGTCGCTCTCCAACCCTGCCCGCGGCGGATGGATGAAACTCCGTGGCCGGGGTGTCATGATCCCGGGAGCCGGGCCGCCGCACCACGGGTGCGCAGCCCGGGCACGGCGGCGCTCCAAGCTGGTGCGGCAGGAGGGCTGCGAGCGTGATATTTGGCCGACCCCGGGCGTCGGCACGGTTTCTGCATATTGGCTGGAGCGATCTCCGCCGGACAATGACGAAGAGTTTAGGAGCCAGAGCCCTATGAAGCTGATCAGCGCAATCATCAAACCCTTCAAGCTGGACGACGTGCGCGCCGCCCTCTCGGAGCTCGGCGTCTCCGGCATGACGGTGACGGAGGTCAAGGGCTTCGGCCGTCAGCGCGGCCACACCGAGCTGTATCGCGGCGCGGAGTACGTCGTCGATTTCGTGCCGAAGACCCGCATCGAGGTGGCCGTGAAGGATGCCCTCGTCGACCAGGTCATCGAGGCCATCGTCGGTGCGGCCCGCACCGGCAAGGTGGGCGACGGCAAGATCTTCGTCTCCGACCTCGAGCGCGCCATCCGCATCCGCACCGGCGAAGCGGACGACCAGGCGCTCTGACGCCCCGCCCCGGGAGGCGCTACGATCGCGGTCCCACCGCCCGGGACCGCGATTCGCATGCCTGACCCTCTCCAAGCCGCCGTCGCCAAGCTCAAGATCGGCACCCAGTCGCGCCACGTGTTCCTGTGCGTGGGCGGCAAGTGCGCGCCCGCCGACCGGGCCGACGCGGCCTGGGAACACCTGAAGCGACGCCTGCGCGAGACCGGCTTGCAGGACGTGAACGGCGGCGTGCTGCGCACCAAGGCCGACTGCCTGCGCGTCTGCACCGGCGGCCCCATCGCGGTCGTGTATCCCGAAGGCGTGTGGTATCGCGACTGCACGCCCGCCAACCTGGACAGGATCGTGGACGAGCATTTGCTGCGCGGGCGGGTGGTGGAGGAATTGGTAATTGCGGTGGCGCCGCTGGGGAAGGGAATAGTGAATAGTGAATAGGGAATGGTCGGAAGGTGGCAGGTTCGCGTGCCGATGTACTGCGTCACCGAATATTGATTTCACCGCCATGCCTCACTCCATCCGCATCCACGCCCACGGGGGCCCCGAGGTCCTGCAGTGGGAGGCCGTCGAGCCGTCCGTGCCGGGCCGCGGCGAAGTGCTGATCCGCCAGACGGCGATCGGGCTCAACTTCATCGACGTGTACGAGCGCACGGGCCTGTATCCAGGTGCGCTGCCGACGGGCCTCGGGCGCGAAGGTGCGGGCGTCGTCGAGGCGGTTGGGCCGAAGGTGCGCGGCGTGGCGGTGGGCGACCGCGTTGCCTACGTGTCGGCGCAGCCGGGTTCGTACGCGCAGGAGCGCGTGATGCCCGCGGACCGCGTGGTCAGGATTCCGGACGGCGTGAGCGACCGGCTCGCGGCCGCCGCGATGCTGAAGGGGCTCACGGCGCAGTTCCTGCTGCGGCGCACGTACAAGGTGCGCAAGGGCGACACCGTCGTGGTCCACGCGGCGGCAGGCGGCGTCGGCCTGATCGCGTCGCAGTGGGCGCGTGAACTCGGCGCGTCCGTGATCGGCGTCGTCGGCAGCGATGCCAAGGCGGCGGTCGCGCGCGAGCACGGTTGCCACCACGCGCTGGTGCTCGGCCGCGACGACCTCGCGGCCCGCGTGCGCGAGCTCACGGGCGGTGCGGGCGCACACGTGGTGTACGACTCGGTCGGCAAGGACACGTTCTTCGCGTCGCTCGACTGCCTGCGTCCGCTCGGCACGATGGTCACGTACGGCAACGCCTCGGGGCCGGTGCCGCCCGTCGCACCACTCGAGCTGGCGCGACGCGGTTCGCTGTTCCTCACGCGGCCGATCCTGTTCCACTACATCGCCCGTCGCGCCGACCTCGATCGCGCGGCGCGCGAACTGTTCGACGTCATCGGCCGCGGTGCGGTGCGCATCGAGATCGGCCAGACCTACGCGCTGCAGGACGCCGCGCAGGCGCATCGCGACCTCGAGGCGCGCCGCACGATCGGCTCCACGGTGCTGATCCCGTAAGCGACGCGGCCCGTGCCCAGTCGTCCCGGCACCTGGTGGCGACTCGCGGCGCTCCTCTGTGCGATCGCGTGCCGGGGGGCGTTCGCCACCGAGGCGGCGCAGCCGATCCCGTCGCCCGAAGAGCTCGAGGCGCGCGGCACGATCATCGGCGAGATCCGCATCGTCGTCGGCGACGTGTTCGACACCGACGTCGAAGGCGAGAGCAGCTGGCTCTACCGGACCGCGAACAGGCTGCACATCAATACGCGCGAGTCGGTCATCCGCGACCAGCTGCTCTTCAAGCCGGGTGAGCCGTACCGGCACCGGGTGGTGCTCGAGACCGAGCGGTTGCTGCGCGCCAACGACTACCTGTACGACGCCGTCATCGCGCCAGTCGCTTACGACGGCCGCACGGTGGACCTCGAGGTGCGCACGCGCGACGTGTGGACGCTCAATCCGGGTGTCAGTTTCAGCCGCAAGGGCGGCGAGAACACGTGGGGCGCCCAGATCGAGGAAGACAACTTGCTCGGCACCGGCCGGGCGCTCGATTTCGAGTGGCAGAGCGACGTGGATCGCGAGTCGTTCGGCGTGAGCTACTTCGATCCGCATTTCCGCCACAGCTTCACCCGGCTGGGTGTTGCCTACATCGATGCCGACGACGGCAGCACGAAGCTGCTGCAGGTGAACCGTCCGTTCTATGCGCTCGACACGCGGCGCGCGGGCGGTGTGTACCTGCTCGAATACGAGCGCAACGACCCGCGTTACGTGCTCGGTGACGAGGTGGGCGAGTTCCAGCACCGCGGGGAGTACTACGAGGCCTATGCGGGCATCTCACGCGGCCTGGAGGGCCGCTGGGTGCGCCGCTGGACCGCCGGCCTCACCTACGAGCGCAACCGCTTCGCCATCGACCCGGATGAGCCGCTCGGCGGGCCGTTGCCGCCGGATCGCGAGCTCGCGTATCCGTGGGTAGGCTTCGATCTCGTCGAGGACAGCTTCCAGGAGCGAGTCAACCAGGACCAGATCCGCCGCACCGAGGACGTGCTGGTGGGTTTGCGGGCGTCGATGAGGGTGGGCTACGCCGACGATGCGCTGGGCAGCGACCGCGACGCGCTGGTCGCCAGTGCATCCGTGCAGGACGGCGCCGACCTTCGGCCCGGCATGTCGCTGTTCGGTTCGATGTCGGCATCCGGCCGCATCGAGAGCGGCGAGCTGGTGAACGGGTTGCTGAGCGCCGAGGGACGTTTTTATTGGGATACGTCGAAGTACAGCAAGTTCTTCGCGAGCGTCTCCGGCGCTGCCGCCGAGCAACTCGACCAGGAGTTGCAGCTCACGCTCGGCGGCGACAACGGATTGCGCGGCTACCCGTTGCGTTATCAGGCGGGCACGTCGCGCGCGCTGCTCACGCTGGAGCAGCGTTACTACACCAAGTGGTACCCGTTCCGGCTGTTCCACGTGGGTGCCGCGGCGTTCGTCGACGTGGGCCGCACCTGGGGCACCGACGTCACCGGCGCGGAGAGCCTGGGGCTGCTGCGCGACGTCGGCGTCGGCCTGCGGCTCGGCTCGAGCCGCTCGTCGTTCGGTAACGTCGTGCACATCGACCTGGCGTTCCCGCTCGACGGCGACGAGGACATCGACAGCGTGCAGCTGCTCGTGACCACGAAGGCGAGCTTCTGAGCGTGGCCGCGCGTCAGCGCGCGGGCTTTGCCGCTGCCTCGAGACCCTTCTTCGCTTCCCGGACCACCCGCTCCAGCGCTTCGAGGAAGCGCGAACGGTCCTTCGGCCCGAACGGCGGCGACCCGCCGCCCACGCCGTAGGCGCGCAGGTCGGCCATCAATTCGCGGGTGGCGAGCGCGTTGCCGATGTTGTCCGCGGTGAACGGCTTGCCCGAAGGGCCGAGCACGTGCGCGCCGCACTTCAGGCTGCGCGCGGCGAGCGGAATGTCCGCGGTGACGACCACGTCGTGCGGTTGCAGGTGCTCGACGATCCAGTCGTCCGCGGCGTCGAACGAGCCGTTCACGACCTGTACGCGGACACGTGGCGCACGCGGCGCGGCGAACCAGGCGTTGGTGACGAAGACCACGGGCAACCCGTGCCGCTCGGCGACTTTCACGGCCTCTGCCTTCACGGGGCAGGCATCCGCGTCCACGTAGAGGTGTGGCGCTGCGGTCATCGCGGCCTGTGCAGTGGATCGGTGGGAAGTGTCACGAGGCGAGGAGGACTCGCCCCGCCGCGCCGTTGGACTAAACCCGGATCGAGGTGATGAGGGCCGGCGCGGCGGAGCGATCGCGCAACACTAAGGTCAAGCGCGCGAGCGCAATGTAACAGAAGTGGCGAGCGAGTCCAGAGTGCGTCGTGATTATTTTCGACGCTCGATCGCGATGCGATCGATGAGCAGCTCGAACGATCCCGCCTGCTGGTCGCTGATCATGAATCCGATCGCGCGCACTTTCGCGGGATCGAGCGACGGTGCGAACGGCACCTTTCGTCCGCGGAACGTCGCGACGAAGTCGCTCACCGGTAACCGCACGTCGCTCCACGTACCGGCTGCCGCGGTGAAGCGCTGCTGGTACTGGATGCCGTCGAACCCATCGCCGGTGCGGATCGTGAACTTGTAGGTCTTGCCGTCGCCGCGCACGCGCAGCACGAAGGCCTCGGCGCCCGCGGTGTGCCAGTCGCGCGGCGGCGTGCGCACCGAGGCGAAGCCGCCGGAATTCTCGAGCGAAACGTTGCCGTGGAAACGCGCGACGCCCGCGCCGGCCTGCTCGAACGCGCTGCGTGATACGCCGCCCATGACGACGTCGTCCACCGCACGCCACAGGGCCGCGTCGGCCGGATCGTCGAAGTCGAGGAGGGTGGCGGCCACGAGCAGCGCAGCGAGGCTCAATCGATCTCCACGACCTGGCGGATGGATTCGCCGGCCGCGAGGCGGTCGAAGGCGGCGTTGATGTCGTCGAGGCGCAGGCGCTCGCTCAGCAGGCGATCCACCGGCAAGCGCCCGGCGCGATACCAGTCGATGTAGTGCGGGATGTCGCGCGAGGGCACGCAGCTGCCGAGGTAGCTGCCCTTGAGCGTGCGTTCCTCGGCGACCAGGCTCACGTGCTGGAGGCTCACCATCTGCTGCGGGTGGGGCAGCCCGGCGGTGACCGTGGTGCCGCCGCGGGCCGTGACCTTGTAGGCGAGTTCGAGCGCGCGGGCGGAGCCCGCCATCTCGAACGCACAGGCCGCCCCGCCTTGCGTCAGGGCGCGGATCCGCTCCGCGGCATCGGGCTCGGCCGCGTTGACGGTGGCAGTGGCGCCGAGCTCGCGGGCGACCGCCAGCTTCCGCTCGTTCATGTCCACGGCGACGATGTGCTCGGCATCGAGCATGCGCGCGGCAAGCAGTGCCGCAAGGCCGACACCGCCGAGGCCGATCACCGCCGCAGAGGCGCCGTGCGGCATCTGCGCGGTGTTCACCACCGCGCCGACGCCGGTGATCACCGCGCAGCCGAACAGAGCGGCTTCGGCGAACGGCAGGTCGGCGGGTACCTTCACCAGCGAGTTGGCCGCAAGCACCGAATGCTGCGCGAAGCCAGACACGCCGAGGTGGTGGTTCACCGTGCCGTGGCTGTCGCGCAGCCTGCGCTCGCCCGAGAGCAGCGTGCCGGCGGAGTTTGCCTTGAAGCCGGGCTCACACAGCGCGGGACGCCCGGTGGCACAGGGGATGCAGTGGCCGCAGCTCGGCACGAACGCGGCGACCACGTGATCACCGCGCTGCAGGTGCGTGACGCCGGGGCCCACCTCCTCGACGACGCCCGCGGCCTCATGGCCGAGCACCATCGGCATGGGCCGCGGCCGGTTGCCGTCGATCACCGACAGGTCGGAGTGGCACAGGCCGGCCGCGCGGATGCGCACCAGGACCTCGCCCTTGCCAGGCGGGTCGAGGTCCACCTCCTCGATCCCGAGCGGGCGTGTCTCCGCGTAAGGCCCGGGTCGGCCGATCTCCCGCAATACCGCTGCGCGTGTCTTCATGCGCTCGAGGATAGCGCGATCGGTGCCGAGTCGCGAAGCTCACGCCGCAGGATCTTGCCGACATTGGTTTTCGGCAGCTGGTCGCGGAACTCGATGTACTTCGGCTTCTTGTAGCCGGCGAACTGCTCGCGGCAGTACTCCATCAGCGCCGCTTCGGTGAGCGTACGGTCCCTGCGCACCACGAACAGCTTCACCGCCTCACCCGTGCGCTCGTCCGGCACGCCGACGGCCGCGCACTCGAGCACCGCCGGGTGCTGCGTGACGACCGACTCGATTTCGTTCGGGTACACGTTGAAGCCCGACACGATGATCATGTCCTTCTTGCGGTCGACGATGCGCGTGTGGCCGCGCTCGTCCATCACGCCGATGTCGCCCGAACGGAAGAACCCGTCCGCCGTCATGACCTTCTCGGTTTCGTCGGGGCGCTGCCAGTAACCGGCCATCACCTGCGGGCCGCGGAGGGCGATCTCGCCGCGTTCGCCGAGCGGCACCGGCCGGCCGGCCTCGTCGAGGATCGCGATCTCGGTGCTCGGCAGCGGCAGGCCGATCGTGCCGGTCCACTCGCGGTCGAGGATCGGGTTCGCGGTGGCGGCCGGCGACGTCTCGGTCAGGCCATAGGCCTCGATCACCGGGCAGCCGGTGAGCGTGAGCCACTTGTCGGCGACGGCCTTGTGCACCGCCATGCCCGCGCCGACGGTGATGCGCAGGTTCGAGAAGTCGAGCCTGCGGAACTCCTCGTTCTCCGCGAGCGCGTTCAGCAGCGTGTTCACCGCGGGCAGCACGTTGAACGGGTGGTGGCGCACGTCCTTCACGAACTGGTGGAGGTCGCGCGGGTTGGCGACCAGCACGTTCACGGCGCCGAGGCGGAGGCCGAGCAGGCCGTTCGCCACCAGCGCGAACGCGTGATAGAGCGGCAGCGCGCAGACGAACACGAACTGCTTCGGCACCGGGCCGCGGCTCGTGTCGGTGAACGCCGGCTGGAACCAGGCGTCGGCCTGCAGCAGGTTGGCGATCAGGTTCCGGTGCAGCAGCATCGCGCCCTTGGCGACGCCGGTGGTGCCGCCGGTGTACTGCAGGAACGCGACGTCGTCGGGCCCGATCTCGACCGGCTCGAGGTCCAGGGACTGTCCCTCCGCCAGGACGTCGTGGAACTTCACGTGCCCCGGCAACGAGTACGGCGGCACCATGTGCTTCACGCGCCGCACCGCGAAGTTCACCACTGTCGACTTCGGGAAGCCGAGCAGGTCGCCGAGCGCGGTGACGATGACGTGGCGGATCGGCGTGCGGGCGATCACCTGCTCGAGCGTGGTGGCGAAGTTCTCGAGGATGACGATCGCCTCGGCGCCCGAGTCCTTCATCTGGTGCTCGAGTTCGCGCGGCGTGTAGAGCGGGTTGACGTTCACCACCACGTACCCTGCGCGCAGCGCTCCGGCGAGCGCGACCGGGTACTGCAGGATGTTCGGCATCATGATCGCCACGCGCGACCCGCGCGGCAGCCCCGTTTTCTGCAGCCAGGCGCCGAACGCGGCCGACAGCCGGTCGAGCCCGGCGTAGGTGAGGGGGTGGTCCATGAAGATGAAGGCGTTGCGGTCCGCGTACTTGCGGAACGCGTCCTCCAGGAGCGCCGGCAGTGACCGGTATTGCGTGGCGTCGACGTCGGCGGGCACGCCCGCCGGGTAGCCCTTCAACCAGAAGCGTTCCATGTCTTCCCCCTTGTTCCGGATTCGGGAAACACGGGCAAAAAAAGGGGGGCGGGCGCCTGGGCCCCGCTCCATGCGCCCAGCGTGCCCCCGCGACGGGTGCGGCTCAATGCGGGAAACTGGAAGCGCGGCTGCGCGATGCGTGAGTTGCGATGCGGCGGCCGCGCCCGCTACCGTGCAACCCATGAGCGAGACCACACCAGGCAGCCTGCCGACGAATCGCGGCGATTTCCGCGTACTGCGCGCCATCACCACCCGCTGGCACGACAACGACCACTACGGCCACGTCAACAACGTGGTCTATTACGCGTACTTCGACACGGCCGTGAACGGC
>JAGVUU010000055.1 GCA_019136105.1 Gammaproteobacteria bacterium | reverse complement strand
CCTTCTTGCCCTCGCGGTCGACGACCTCCATCTCGCCCAGCTGGTTCATCATCGCCTTGGCGATCTCGTCGCCGGCGCGGCCCCAGATGTCCACGACCTTGTTGTAGCGCTCGCCCTGGGTGACGAGGCCCGAGGTGTACTGCGCCTCGATCTCCTTCACCTCCTTCTCGGCCTTCTCGATGATCGTCTGCTTCTCGGCCGGCACCAGCATGTCGCCGGCGGCGAACGAGATGCCGCCGCGCGTCGCCAGCCCGTAGCCGGCCTGCATCAGCTTGTCGGCGAAGATCACCGTCTCGCGCAGCCCGCAGCGGCGGAAGCTCGCGTTGATGAGGCGCGAGATCTCCTTCTTCTTGAGCGGCTTGTTGATGTTCTCGAACCCGAGGCCCGGCGGCAGGATCTCGGAGAGCAGCGCGCGGCCGACCGTGGTCTCGTAGCGCTTGAGCGTCTCCGGCCGCGAGCCGTCCTCGGCGCGGCGGCCGATCTCGCGGATGCGCACCGTGATCTTCGCGTGCAGCTCGGCCTGGCGCGACTCGTAGGCGCGCGCCACCTCGGCCACGTCGGCGAAGCGCATGCCCTCGCCGGCGGCGCCGATGCGCTCGCGCGTCGCGTAGTAGAGGCCCAGCACGATGTCCTGCGAGGGCACGATGCACGGCTCGCCGTTCGAGGGCAGCAGCACGTTGTTCGACGCGAGCATCAGCGTGCGCGCCTCCATCTGCGCCTCGAGCGACAGCGGCACGTGCACGGCCATCTGGTCGCCGTCGAAGTCCGCGTTGAACGCGGTGCAGACGAGCGGGTGCAGCTGGATCGCCTTGCCCTCGATCAGGACCGGCTCGAACGCCTGGATGCCGAGGCGGTGGAGCGTCGGCGCGCGGTTGAGCAGCACCGGGTGCTCGCGGATCACGTCCTCGAGGATGTCCCAGACCACCGGCTCCTGGCTCTCGACCATCTTCTTCGCGGCCTTGATCGTGGTCGCGAGGCCCATCGTCTCGAGCTTGTTGAAGATGAACGGCTTGAACAGCTCGAGCGCCATCAGCTTCGGCAGGCCGCACTGGTGCAGCTTGAGCTGCGGGCCGACGACGATGACCGAGCGGCCCGAGTAGTCGACGCGCTTGCCGAGCAGGTTCTGCCGGAACCGGCCGCCCTTGCCCTTGATCATGTCGGCGAGCGACTTCAACGGGCGCTTGTTCGCGCCGGTCATCGCCTTGCCGCGGCGGCCGTTGTCGAGCAGCGAGTCGACCGCCTCCTGCAGCATCCGCTTCTCGTTGCGGACGATGATGTCCGGCGCCTTGAGCTCGAGCAGCCGCTTCAGGCGGTTGTTGCGGTTGATGACGCGGCGGTAGAGGTCGTTCAGGTCCGAGGTCGCGAACCGGCCGCCGTCGAGCGGCACGAGCGGGCGCAGCTCCGGCGGCAGCACCGGCAGCACCTCGAGGATCATCCACTCGGGCTTGATGCCGGACTTGTGGAACGCCTCGAGCACCTTGAGGCGCTTCGCGATCTTCTTGATCTTGGTGTCCGAGCCGGTCGACTCGAGCTCCTTGCGCAGCTTGTCGACCTCGTGGTTCACGTCGAGGCTCTTGAGCAGCTCGCGGATGCCCTCCGCGCCCATCGACGCCTGGAAGTCGTCGCCGTGCTGCTCGAGCTTCGCGAGGTAGTCGTCCTCGGTCAGGAGCTGGCCGCGGTTGAGCGGCGTGAGCCCCGGGTCGGTCACGACGAACGCCTCGAAGTACAGGACGCGCTCGATGTCGCGCAGCGTCATGTCGAGCACCATGCCCATGCGCGAGGGCAGGCTCTTCAGGAACCAGATGTGCGCGACCGGGCTCGCGAGCTCGATGTGGCCCATGCGCTCGCGGCGGACCTTGGCGAGCGTGACCTCGACGCCGCACTTCTCGCAGATCACGCCGCGGTGCTTCAGGCGCTTGTACTTGCCGCACAGGCACTCGTAGTCCTTGACCGGGCCGAAGATCTTGGCGCAGAACAGGCCGTCGCGCTCGGGCTTGAACGTCCGGTAGTTGATCGTCTCCGGCTTCTTGACCTCGCCGTACGACCACGAGCGGATCTTCTCGGGCGAGGCGAGCCCGATCTTGATCGCGTCGAATTCCTCTTCCTG
>JAGVUU010000078.1 GCA_019136105.1 Gammaproteobacteria bacterium | reverse complement strand
CGAGTTCCCACTTGAGGTGCCAGATGCCGAGGCGGTTGGCGAGCGGAGCGTAGATTTCGCGGGTCTCGAGCGCTGCGCGCTGCTGCTCGTCGGTCGAGGCCTCCTTGAGGTTCCTAAGGCGCACGAGCTGCAAGGCGAGGCGCAGCAGCACGAGACGCACGTCGGAAGCGAGCGACAGCAACAGCTTGCGCAAGCCCTCGGCCTGCGCAGGCTTGAGCGCCTCGCCCGGGTTCCAGCCGGCAGGAATGCCGCTGTCCGCAACCCGTTCGAGTTCCCTCGCGAGGCGCAGCGCCGGCTCGCCGAACACCTCGTGCAGCTGCTCCGCTTGCGCGGAGAACATCGCAAAGCCCGGGATGAGCAGGCCGGCCAGCAGCAGTTCATCGTCCGCCTGGAGCTGGGCAAGGATGCCGGCGAGCTCGAGGCTGCGTTCGACGTCCGCGGCGGGCAGGGCCGCGCGCAGGTACGCCACGGCGGCCTGAACCTGCGGGGACTGTCGCGCGACGTCGATCTCGGCGTGTTTCACGGTGTCGGGTATGATAGCGCGCCATCTCCCTTGGTCCCGCGGGGTCGTTCCTTGCCCAGGCTGAATCGCAGTGGCCGGCGCTGGACGCTCGCGCCAAGGCCGACGACGACGCGCGGCGGCGCCGTGCGCATCCTGGGGCTCGATCCCGGTTCGCAGGCCACCGGCTTCGGCATCATCGACTGGGCGGACGGCGACGCGCGTTACGTCGCGAGCGGCGCGATCCGTACCAGCGGCGCCGAGTTCCCGCCCCGGTTGCGGCAGATCTATGACGGCGTGAGCGCACTGATGCGCGAGTACGCACCGCGCGAGGTCGCGATCGAGCGGGTGTTCATGCACCGCAACGCGGACAGTGCCCTCAAGCTCGGGCAGGCGCGCGGTGCCGCGCTGTGCGCCGTGTTCGGCGGCGAGCCGGAGGTCTTCGAGTACGCGCCGCGCGAGGTGAAGCTCGCCGTGGTCGGTTCGGGGGGCGCGCAGAAGGAACAGGTCCAGCTGATGGTGAAGACGCTGCTCAAGTTGCAGGGTGAACTCGGCGCGGATGCGGCCGATGCGATCGGCATCGCGCTGTGCCACGCTTATTCGCGCGAGATGCGCGCGGCCGTGGGTTCGCCCGGGAGCGGCGCATGATCGGGTTCCTTCGCGGCAAGCTCGCCGCCAAGCACCCGCCCCAGCTGCTGGTCGACGTGGGTGGCGTGGGCTACGAGGTCGAGGCCCCGATGTCCACGTTCTACGGCTTGCCGGGCGTGGGTGCCGAGGTGCACCTGTTCACACACCTCGTCGTGCGGGAGGACGCCCACGTGCTGTTCGGCTTCGGCACCGAACGCGAGCGCAGCCTGTTCCGCGAACTGATCAAGGTGTCGGGCGTCGGCCCTCGCATCGCGCTCGCGATCCTCTCGGGCGTCACGGTGGACGAGTTCCACCGGTGCGTCGAAGCCCAGGACGTGGCGTCGCTGGTGAGGGTGCCGGGCATCGGCCGCAAGACGGCCGAGCGACTCGTGATCGAGATGCGCGACCGGCTCAAGGGACTGGCGGGACCGGCGTTCGTGCCGGGGGCAGGTCCGTCGAGCGGGCCCGGTGGCGCCCAGGCGGAAGCCTTTGCCGCCCTGGTGGCGCTCGGCTACAAGCCGCCGGAGGTGACCCGGCTGCTGCAGAAGGTCGATGCGTCGGTGACGTCCACCGAAGAACTGATCCGCCACGCGCTGCGCGCGGCGGCCTCTTGAGACGGGAGCCGAGATGATCGAGCAGGATCGCGTGATCTCCGCCGGCACCCAGCGCGACGACGAGGCGTACGACCGTGCGGTGCGGCCGAAGACGCTCGCCGACTACGTCGGGCAGCCCGCGGTGAAGGCGCAGATGGAGATCTTCATCACCGCGGCCCGGCAGCGGCGCGACGCACTCGACCACGTGCTGATCTTCGGCCCCCCCGGCCTCGGCAAGACCACGCTCGCGCACGTCATCGCCAACGAACTCGGCGCGGGATTCAAGCAGACCTCCGGCCCGGTGCTCGAGCGCCCGGGCGACCTCGCCGCGCTGCTCACCAACCTGCAGCCCAACGAGGTGCTGTTCGTCGACGAGATCCACCGGCTGAGCCCGGTCGTCGAGGA
>JAGVUU010000284.1 GCA_019136105.1 Gammaproteobacteria bacterium | reverse complement strand
GGCGCAGCTTCGTCTCGAGGATGGCCTCGGCCTGCAGCTCCGAGAGCTGGAAGCGCGCCATCAACACCGCCTTCGGGTCGTCCTCGGTGCGGACGATCCGGATCACCTCGTCCAGGTTGAGGTACGCGACCAGCAGGCCGTCGAGGATGTGCAGGCGCGCGTTGACCTTTTCGAGGCGGAACTGCAGGCGGCGCGTCACGGTGTCGACGCGGAACGACAGCCACTCCACGAGGAGCGCCTTGAGCCCCATGACGCGCGGGCGGCCGTCGCGCGCGATGACGTTCAGATTGACGCGGTACGTCCGCTCGAGGTCGGTGGTGGCGAACAGGTGCGCCATCACCTGCTCGACGTCCACGCGGTTCGAGCGCGGCGTGATGACGAGGCGCGTCGGGTGCTCGTGGTCGGATTCGTCGCGCAGGTCTTCGATCATCGGCAGCTTCTTCGCGCGCATCTGCGTCGCGATCTGCTCGAGCACCTTGGAACCGGACACCTGGTACGGCAGCTCGGTGATGACGATCTCGCCGTCGTCCATTTCGTAGCGGGCGCGGGCGCGGAACGTGCCGTTGCCGCTTTCGTAGATCGCCAGCAGTTCCGCACGCGGCGTGATGATCTCGGCGCCGGTCGGGAAGTCCGGGCCGTGGACGTGTTCGCAGAGCTGACTGAGCGTAGCGTTCGGCTCGTCGAGCAGCCGCACGCACGCCGCCGCGACTTCCTTCAGGTTGTGCGGGGGGATGTCGGTGGCCATGCCGACCGCGATGCCCGTGGCGCCGTTCAGCAGCAGGTTGGGCAGGCGCGCCGGCAGCAGCGCCGGCTCATCGAGCGAGCCGTCGAAGTTCGGCTGCCAGTCCACCGTCCCCTGGCCGAGTTCCGAGAGCAGCACCTCCGCGTAGCGCGTGAGCTTCGACTCGGTGTAGCGCATCGCCGCGAACGACTTCGGGTCGTCGGGCGAGCCGAAGTTGCCCTGCCCGTCCACGATCGGGTAGCGATACGAGAACGGCTGCGCCATCAGCACCATCGCCTCGTAGCACGCCGAGTCGCCGTGCGGGTGGAACTTGCCGATCACGTCGCCCACGGTGCGCGCGGATTTCTTGTGCTTGGCCGTCGCCGCGAGCCCGAGCTCGCTCATCGCGTAGATGATGCGGCGCTGCACGGGCTTCAGGCCGTCGCCCACGTGCGGCAGCGCGCGGTCGAGGATCACGTACATCGAGTACTCGAGGTACGCGCGCTCGGTGAAGCTGCGCAGCGGCTGGCGCTCGACGCCCTCGAAATCGAGGGCCGCCTGGTCGGAGCCCGGGGTCTTGCTCGTCGTCATGGCGTCGCCCCGCCGGTTGCGGCCGCGGCGAGCGGCTCGACGGCCGTCGCCAGGTTGCCCTTGGTTTCCAGCCACTCGCGGCGGTCGGAGGCGCGTTTCTTGGCAAGCATCATGTCCATGACCTGGTCCGCCTGGTCGGCGGCGTCCACCGTCAGCTGCACGAGGCGGCGCGTCTCGGGCGCCATGGTGGTCTCGCGCAGCTGCAGCGGGTTCATTTCACCGAGGCCCTTGAAGCGCGTCACCACGGGCTTGGCGCGCGGGTTCTCCGCGCGAATGCGCTCGAGGATGCCGTTGCGCTCGGCGTCGTCGAGGGCGTACTCGACGTGCTTGCCGTAATCGATGCGGTAGAGCGGCGGCATCGCGACGTACACGTGGCCCGCGAGCACCAGCGGGCGGAAGTGCCGCAGGAACAGCGCGCACAACAACGTGGCGATGTGCAGCCCGTCGGAGTCGGCGTCGGCGAGGATGCAGATCTTGCCGTAGCGCAGGCCCTTCAGGTCGTCGGACGCAGGATCGATGCCGATCGCCACGGTGATGTCGTGCACTTCCTGCGAAGACAGGATTTCGCCCGACTCGACTTCCCAGGTGTTCAGGATCTTGCCGCGCAGCGGCATCACCGCCTGGAACTCGCGGTCGCGCGCCTGCTTGGCGGAGCCGCCGGCCGAGTCGCCTTCCACGAGGAACAGTTCCGCGCGCTTCGGATCCTGGCTGGTGCAGTCGGCGAGCTTGCCCGGCAACGCGGGACCGCTCACGACGCGCTTGCGCGCCACTTTCTGGCTCGCCTTGAGGCGCTCCTGCGCGTTGCCGATGGCGAGCATC
>JAGVUU010000282.1 GCA_019136105.1 Gammaproteobacteria bacterium | reverse complement strand
TGCACGCCGATCCCGGCGGCCGCTTCATCCCGGCCGCACTCGACGCGTTCGCGCTGCCCGCGTCGGTAGATCCTGCCTGGTACCGCCTCGCGGGCATCAAGGTCTGGGTCGACAGCGACGTGCCCATGCGCGGCGGAGCTGTCAGCGAGCCGTATGCCGGGGATCCCGGTGCGCTCGGCATCCTCAACCTGACGCAGGAGGAACTCGATACGCTCGTCCTGCGGACGCGCCGCGCCGGGTTCGCGTTCCTTGCGCACGCCACCGGCGATCGCGCCACGGCGATGGCACTCGATGCGTTCGAGAAAGTGCAGCAGGGACAAGGCCCGGCTGCGCCCGGCACGCTGCGCATCGAACACTTCGGTGAGTTCATGCTCGGTCCCGGCGACCTCGAGCGTGCGCAACGCCTGGGTGTTTCCGTGAACGTCCAGCCCGGCTGGATCTACACGCTCGCGAACTCCACGATCGAGAACCTCGGCGCAGAGCGCGCGAAGGGCGCGTTCCAGTTCTGCTCGATGATCGACGCGGGCCTCGAGCCGGGATTTGGCACGGACCTGACTGGCATCGTGCTCGAGACGCTCGACCCGTTCCTGCACCTCTGGTCCGCCCGCGCGCAGGGCGAGGGCGCGACCAAGGGCTCGATCGAGCCCGGCAAGCTCGCCGACTTCGTCGTGATTTCGCGTGACATCCGCAACATCCCTCCGGCGGAGATCCGCGGCCTGCAGGTGCTGCAGACGATCGTGGGTGGCAGGGTCGTCTACACGGCACCTGCGCCGCGCTGATGTGTCTCTGCGCCGCGACAGTTTCCCGCCTTCGCCGCCAGCCGGGGCGGCGTATCGTCGGCATCATCCACTGGGCCGGGAGCCTGCCATGAACCTGCGATACTTGCTTCTGCTGTTCACCGCACTGTTCGCCCTCGGGGGCTGCGCGACCCTGCCGAACAAGGATCCGCTCCAGGTCACCGTCGCCGGCATGGAGTCGCTGCCGGGCGAGGGCATGGAGATCCGCATGCTGGTGAAGCTCCGCGTGCAGAACCCGAACCAGGCGCCGATCGACTTCACCGGCGCGTACGTCAAGCTCGACGTGCTCGGCAAGACCTTCGCGAGCGGCGTGAGCAGCGAGGGTGGCACGGTGCCTGCCTTCGGCGAGACGATCGTGGCCGTGCCGGTGACGGTCTCCGTGCTGCGCATGGTGCGCCAGGTGGCGGGCATGCTCGACGGCAAGCCGGTGGAGAAGATCACCTACGAGATGAGCGGCAAGCTGAACGGCGGCGTGTTCAATACCGAGCGATTCGTTGCCCGGGGCGAGTTCGAATTGCCGCGCTCCGAGCCTGTGCCCGACGCCACCTGAAGTCTGGCATTGGGCGCCGCACGAGACTAGGATTCGGAACAAAAGGAGATCGACATGGGATTCATCCTCTCGTTGATCGTCGGCGGCATCGTTGGCTGGCTCGCCAGCATGTTGATGAAGACGAACGCCCAGATGGGCCTCGTTGCCAACGTGCTCGTCGGCGTTGTCGGTTCGATGCTCGGCTTCTGGCTGGCCGGCCTGATCGGGTTCGCGGCCGGCGGCACCGTGGCGCGGCTGCTGGTATCGATCGCAGGCGCGGCACTGCTGATCTTCATCCTGCAGAAGCTCGGCCTCTTCAAGAAGACCGGCTGAGCCTTGCCCTACGGGCTGCTTGCCGACGCCGTGCTGCTCGCGCACGCGGCGTTCGTCGCGTTCGTGGTGCTGGGCGGGTTGCTGGTGCTGCGCTGGCCGCGGCTCGCCTGGATCCACCTGCCGGTCGTTGCCTGGGGAGCAGGCATCGAGTTCGCGGGCGCCATCTGCCCGCTCACGCCGCTCGAGAACCACCTGCGCGCCCTCGCACACGAACAGGGCTACGTCGGCGGCTTCGTCGAACACTACGTGTTCGGCTTGCTTTACCCCGAAGGCCTCACCCGCGAGATGCAGATCGCCCTGGGCGTGGGCGTTCTGGCGCTGAACGGCGCCCTCTACGCGTGGCTGTGGTACCGCCCCCGCGGGGCACGCGACTGACGCGGGCCTAGCCGCCGCGGCCGAGCGGATCGGGCAGCGGCTCGCCGTCCGGCACGAAGGTGAGCGAAATCGAGTTGATGCAGTAGCGCTGCCCGGTGGGCGGAGGGCCGTCGTCGAAGACGTGGCCCTGGTGGCTGTCGCAGCGCGCGCAGCGGATCTCGGTGCGCACCATGCCGTAACTCGTGTCGCGAATGTACTTCAGGTGCGCGTCGTCGAATGGCGCGGTGAAGCTCGGCCAGCCGGTGCCGCTGTTGAATTTCGTCGTGGCGCGGAATAGCGGCAGGCCGCAAAGACGGCAGCAATAGATCCCGGGCCGCTTCTGGTCGACGAACGCGCCACAGAACGGCCTTTCGGTGCCGTGCTCGAGCAGCACGTGGCGCTCCTCGGCGGTGAGCGCGGCCTCGAGCCGCCGGCGTTCGTCGGGCGAGGGTGGCGTCAGGTCGATCGGGCTCATGTGCGGTCCTTGAGCAGGTCGCCGTGGGTCTTGCGCAGTTTCTCGATCTTCGGCGCCGCCACTGCGCGAATGTAGGGCTGCCAGGGATTTCGCGCCGCGTAGCCGTGGTGGTACGACTCGGCGACGTAGAACTTCACCAGTGGCTCGAGCGTGGTCGCGATCGGCGCATCGAACAGGCCCGCCGCCTCGATCTGCGCGATGTAGCGCTCGGCAACGAGGCGTTGCGCCTCGTTCGCGTAGAAGATCGCCGAGCGGTACTGCGGGCCGGCGTCCGCGCCCTGGCGGTTGACCTGGGTCGGGTCGTGGGCGATGGAGAAGAAGATCTTGAGCACCCGGCCGAGCGAGACGCGCGCCGGGTCGAATTCGATCTCGATCGCCTCGGCGTGGCCGGTGGTGCCGGTGCAGACGTCGTCGTAGTTGGCAGTGGCTTCGGAACCGCCCGCATACCCGGGGCGCACCGACAACACGCCGTCGAGTTGCGTGTACACGGCCTCGGTGCACCAGAAGCAGCCGCCCGCGAGCACGATGGAGTTGCCCGCCTCGCCCGCCTCGGGCACCGGCACGGGATCCGGGAACGACCAGGGATCGATCTTGAGTGCCACGGGGACATTCTCCTGATTTTCCAGGCGGCAAAATAGGAGAATGTCCCCTATTTTCCGGTCGCGAGGAGCCGCTGCGATGCGTCTTGAGTACCTTCGAAACGTCGTCGTCGGCGGTTTCGCAGCCCCGGCACTGCTGCCGCTGATGCTGGCGGTCTCCGCAGGGCTCGGCATGGCGCAGGCGGCCCGTGCGGCATCGCCACCGTCCGAAGCGCAACTCACCCGGTCCGCTGCCCGCATCGAGGCCGACGTGCGCTTCCTCGCCGATGACCTGCTCGAGGGCCGGGAGGCGGGGACACGGGGCTTCGACATCGCCGCGCTGTACGTTGCGACACGGTTCCGCCAGCTGGGCCTCGAGCCGGCCGGCGACGGCGGCTCGTATTTCCAGCGCGTGCCCATGGTGCGGGGCGTACGGGAACGCGAGGGCGCGCGCTTCGTCATCACCCGCGAGGGTCGTGACACAGAGTTCGCATTTGAACGCGACTTCCTCCCGGGCGTGAATTTCACGGCAGGTGCGGCCGACGTGACCGCACCGATGGTGTTCGTCGGCCAGGCCGTGCGCGCGCCGGAGCTGCAGCACGATGATCTCGCCGGCGTGGACGTGAAGGGCAAGATCGCCGTGCTGCTCGGCAACGCCCCCAAGGACTTCCCCAACGACCAGCGCGCGTTCTACGCGTCGACGAGCGAGAAGTTGCGCGAGCTCGAACGCCTGGGCGCCGTCGGCGCGATCTTCCTCGGCGACCCGGTCAACGAGCAAAAGCGCCCGTGGGCGCTGGATGCGCCCAACTGGCGCCGCCCCGGCATGCGACGGCTCGACGCGCAGGGCCGGCCCATCGACGATTTCCCGGGCCTGGGTGCGCGCATCAGCTGTGACGTGCGGCTGGCGGACGCGATTTTCGCGGGGTCGCCGTACACCGCTGCAGAGGTGTTCGCCATGCTCGAGGCAGGCACGCTGCGCCCGTTCGACCTCGCGGGCACGGCAACGCTCGCCACGCGCGCCACCCTCGAGAAGGTCGAAAGCCGGAATGTCGTCGCCCGGCTGCCGGGCAGCGACGCGACATTGTCGGCGGAGCACGTCGTATTCACCGCGCACCTCGACCACCTCGGCGTGGGCGCACCGCACGGTGGCGACGCGATCTACAACGGCGCGCAGGACAATGCGGTGGGCGTCGCGACCATGCTCGAGACTGCGCACCTGCTCGGGAGCGGCCCAGCGCGGTCGAAGCGTTCCGCCCTGTTCATTGCGCTCACGGCGGAGGAGAAGGGCCTGCTCGGCGCGTTCCACTTCGCGGCGCAGCCCACCGTGCCCCTGGATTCCCTGGTGGCGAACGTGAACATGGACATGCCGCTGCTCGTGAACGACGTGAGCGACGTGATCCCGATCGGCATCGAGCACTCGACACTCGAGACGGTCGCCCGGCAAGCGGTCGCCGAGGCGGGGCTGACGCTCACGCCGGATCCGTTCCCGGACGAAGTCGTGTTCATCCGCAGCGACCAATATGCGTTCGTGCGCCAGGGCGTGCCGGCGGTCTACCTGAACGGGGGCGTGCAGCCGCGCGACGGCAGCGACGGCGGTGCAGCGTTCATCGATTTCCTGTCACACCACTACCACTTGCCGAGCGACGACCTGAGCCGGCCGATCCACTGGCTGGGCGCGGCCCGGCTGGCCCACGTCAACTACCGGATCGGCCTCGCGATCGGCAACGGCCGGGAGCGACCGGCCTGGAAGCCGGGGGACTTCTTCGGCGAGAAGTTCGGGCGCTAGCTGCGTCGTGAGCAGGTGCCGATGGCGGGTTCCGGAGTCCCGTCACCGGCACGCTGCGCGTCCCTGCATCGAGCGGCAATCCCTGCCTCCGCCGTCCCTGGCAAACCCGAATCACTCCAGCAGGTCGCCCGGCGTCGGCGGCAGATGCGGCATCGTCTGTTGCGGGAACGGCCCGGTGAGCGACTCCAGGAACGCGACGATGTCGGCGACCTCGGCGTCGCTGAGTGTCTTGTCCAGTTGCGTCGCAGCCATCACGCGCACGGCCTCGGGCAGCGTCTTCACGGTGCCCGTGTGCATGTAGGGCGCCGTGTAGGTGAGGTTGCGCAGCGTGGGCACGCGCCACATGCCGGTGTCCGCCGTGTCCTTGGTTGCGCTGGCACGGCCCGGATCGTCGGCGAGCTTGTACTTCACCGTGTAGACGCTGTCGGGGTACGTCGGGAACTTCATGAAGAAACCGGTGCCGGCCGGCAGTGCGGGACCGTTGAAGGCCGGGCCCTGGTGACAGCTCATGCAGCCTGCCGCCGCAAACGTCTCCATGCCCTTCACTTGTTGCGCGGTGAGGGCCTTCTTGTCGCCCTTCACGTAACGGTCGTAGGCGCTGCCCGGCGTGATCAGCGTGCGCTCATACGCGGCGATCGCCTTGGCGGCGTTGTCCATCGTCACCACGTCGCCGGCACCGAACGCCTTCTCGAAGTACGGCTCGTAGCCCGGGATGTGGCGGACGCGGTCGATCACGGCATCGAGGTTGGGCATGCCCATCTCGATCGGGTTCACCGGCGGCCCCTTGGCCTGCTCCTCGAGCGACGGGGCACGGCCGTCCCAGAACTGCACCGAGTGGAACGCCGCATTCCACACCGTCGGCGCGTTGCGGCCCCCCTTGAGCCCGTGCACGCCGGCCGACGTGGTCATGTGGTCGTCGCCGCCCTCCATGACGTTGTGGCACGAGAAGCACGACACGGTGCCCGTCGAGGACAGGCGTGGGTCGAAGTAGAGCATCTTGCCGAGTTCGACCTTGGCAGCAGTCGTCGGATTGTCGGCCGGTGCTGGGGCCGTGTCCGGCAGAGCCTCCCACTGGCCCTGTCCGTACGCTGCGGCGGCGGCCAGTGTCAGGACGAGCGTGATAACGAGCGTGCGGTGCATGACGACCCTCCAACGGCAACTGGATGGCGCAATTGTCGCGCTGCGGGCTTTCGGCTGGCTTAAATTTGCCCATGATGGTCCCGCGGGAAATACCTATCTCGCCGGGTTTTC
This sequence comes from Gammaproteobacteria bacterium, assembly GCA_019136105.1. GTDB lineage: Bacteria > Pseudomonadota > Gammaproteobacteria > Steroidobacterales > Steroidobacteraceae > RPQJ01. The sequence continues at coordinate 5,148 of JAGVUU010000282.1, read as the reverse complement.
CAGGCGCCGCGGGACAGCGGCCCCGGCGATTCGCTAGCCTTGGCATGGCCATTCAGCCCAACCCGGAGTACCGGCATGACCAGCACCGTGCTCGACGCCGCCATTGCGCAAGCCCTGATCGGCATCGACACCTTGTGGGGCGGCGACGTGATGAACCCGTCGGGAGTCGGCCGCTTCATCGCCGACTGCTGGTTCTCGGACGAACCGCTGCCGCAGGCCTACAAGCACCCCGCAGCGGAAGCCTTGCGGGCGAACGGCGGCGTGGGCGCCAAGGTGCCGGACCGTGCAGCGGTCGGGGCGTATCTCGAGGCGGTTGACGTGCGCGGTGCCATCGCACGGGTGCTGGATGGCGCCCTGGCGGAGGGCGGCCTGCGGGGCGCATACCTCGAGGGGCTCGCGCTCTGTTGCGAGGTCATGTGGGACCTCGCGATGGAGCGAGTGGAGGAGGGTGGCGAGGTTCCCTACGAACGCTGCGTGCGCACGATCACGGGCCGCGAGCCGGAGCCGTCGCAGCCCGAGGCGAAGCGCGAGCGCGTGGCCGAGCTCCTCGTCGCTGCGGGTCACCCGCTGCGAGATCGCCGGTCGCTTCTCGCCGCCGTGGACGCATGGCGCGCGGCGCGGAGGGTTCCATCGAAATCCATCGCGGCGGTGGGCGATGCGTTCGTGGCGTACTACGACGCGCTGGCGGCGAAGAACCTGGTGCCCTGCCTGCCGCCGGAACTCGCGCGCGTGCCACGCGCCAACGTGCGCTTCCTCGCGATCGAGAACGCGTGGTTCTCGGGGTCGATGAACTACCTTGGTCACGCGCGCCGGCCGGACGGCTCGCCCGAGTACGAGGCCACCTACGAGTTGAACGCGGCGCTCGAGATCTCGGTGCCGGAGTTCCAGCAACTCGTGAGTCACGAAGTGGTGCCGGGCCACGTCACGACGTTCGCCTACCTGCAGGACCTGTTCGCGCGTGGGCTCGCCGGGTTCGAGGCCTCGGTGCTCACGATGAACACCCGTGCGAGCGTGCTCTTCGAGGGCATCGCCAACAACGCGATCCTGATCGCGCACGGCGTCACCGAGCCGGAGGAATTGCCGGACCGCGACCTCGAGATTGGCGTGCTGCTCGCGCTTCTGCAGGACGACGCCAAGAACCAGGCCTCCTTCCTGACCTGGCGCGATCGCATGCCCCAGGCGCAGGTGGCGGCGACGCTGCGCGATGAATTCCTAGTCACCCACGAGCGTGCCGACAAGCTGTCGGGCGCCTGGGGGCGGCATCCATTGCTCGGCCGCATGTACCTGCCCGCGTACCGCACGGGTACCGAGCTCGTCGCTGAGTTACGGCGCCGGCACCCGCCGGAAGCCATCCTTCCGGCGCTCTACGGTGCGCGCGGAGTGGTGGACGCGACGACGCTGCCCCGGGTGCTCTAGAGGCTCGGCTCAATCTCGCGCAGGAACTGCGACACGGCCGCGACGGTTGCCGCGGGGTCCTCCTCCTGCGGCACGTGCCCGAGTTCGGGGAACACCACGAGCCGGCTGCCGGCGATGTCGCGGTTGAACTGCTCGCCGTAGCGCAGCGGGATGAGGCCGTCACGGCCGCCCCAGAGGATCAGCGTCGGCTGGCGCACCTCGCGGACGCGCGCCGGGTCCGCAGCCCAGCGCCCCGCGGCGAAGCGCTGCGCGAGTGCAGCGCGGTTACCCTCGCGCAGCGTGAGTTCGTAGTAGCGATCCACGAGCTCCGGCGTCACGCGCGACGGATCGCCGTAGGTGTTCCTGACGCTCGACTCGATCATCCCGCGCGGCAGCACCGACTGCATGACGCGATTGAGGCCGGGCACGCGGGCAATGCGAAAGCCGATCGGGACGGACTGCGACTCGATCGGGTAGCCCGCTGCGTCGACGAGGATCAGGGCCTGCACGCGCCCAGGCTGGGCGAGCGCCGTCTCCCATGAAATCCAGCCGCCGAAGGAATTGCCGCCGAGCACACACTGCTGCACGCCGAGTGCGTCGAGCAACGCGCCAACGAACTGCACGTAGCGATCCACGCGATAGTCGCCGTCCGGCGCCGGGCCGGTGAGGCCGAAGCCCGGCAGGTCGACGCGGATCACGCGCCGATCGCGGGCCAGCACCTCGGTCCAGCCGCTCCAGGTGTGCAGCGAATCCGCGGTGCCGTGCAGCAGCACGATCGGCGTCGGATCGTCGCGCGGACCCTCGTCGCGGACGTGCGCCCGCACGCCCGCCACGTCCTTGAACACGGACGGCGGTTGCGCCCAGCGCGCGGTGAGCCCGGAGACCGGCCGGTCCGGAGCCCAATTCGTGGCGACCGTCGCGACGAGCATCAGCGCGACGATGCCTGTCACGGCCGAGAGCATGCGGGCCCACTGGGTCATCGCGATAAGATACCAGCGTCCGGCGCGTACAATGCCGCCCGCATGAAGGCACCGGCCTGCTTGTCGCTCTTGCTGCTCGCCGCCACGGCCGCGGCCGCCCCGGCGCCGCTGGGCCGCAGCGAGCAGGCGGTACTCAATTTCGGATTTGCCACGCAGCTCGGCTCGGGCATCTATACGCTCTCGGGCCGCACGCTGCAGGTGTATCGGCTGCCTTTCGCCTACGCCGTTCCGCACGAGGAGGAAGCGCCCCTCAAGGTGCGCCTGACGCTGCCACTCACCATCGGCTTCCTCGACTTCAAGCCGCAAGACGTGGCCGAGACCGGGCTGCCGGAGCAGCTCGATTCGTTCAGCTTCGTGCCCGGCGTGGAGCTCGACTACCTGTTGAACGAGCACTGGGCCGTGCAACCCTTCGCCGAAGCGGGCATCGCGCGCGATCGCAACACCGAGGTCGACCAGCGCGTGTACAGCCTCGGGTTGCGCAGCCGCTACGACGTGGAACGCGGGCCGGTGGCGTGGCAGGCTTACGGTGAGATCGTGCGCGTCGTGGTCGAACAGGTGTCGTTCGACCAGACCGACGATTTCACGCGCCTGCGGATCGGGCTCACGGCGCGCCGACCGTTCGCCCCGGCGCAATCGGGGCGGCGACCGGACTTCCTGCTGTATGGCTTCACCGAGTCGTTCACCGACGCACCCGCCGGGCCCGCGGGCGAACCCGATGACGGGGGTGAACTGCAGTACGAGGTCGGATTCACGCTGGGCACGACGGAGACGATTCGCGTCTGGCGCATTCCATTGCCGCGGGTCGGCTTCGGTTATCGGTTCGGCAACGACCTCGCGGTGTACCGCATCGTGTTCGGCTCGCCGTACTGAGCCACGGCCGGCACCGCGCGGATCCGCCTGCGCCGCTTACCAGCCCCCGCCGCCGCCACCGCCACCGCCGCCACCGGACGAGCCGCCGCCACCGCCACCGGAACTCGATCCCGGCGCGGTCGACGCGGAACTGATGGCGCTGCTGAAGCTGGAGCCGAACCCGCTGGTGAAGCGTGCGACGTCGCGCGAGTTCCACGCGTCGCCCGAGTACCAGCTCGGCGAGTGACTGGCGGCCTGCGTCGCGAAAACGCTCGCAAATCGCTCGGCCCAGCGCTGCTCGACGCCGAGGGCGAGCGCGGCCGGCAGGTAACGCTCGTACAGCCGCGCCGTGAGCGGCGGTGCGTCGACGAGCTTCAATTCGTCACCCTCGGCGACGTCGAGGTACAGGCGGAATCCCTCGACGTGATCCATCGTGGCCCGGCCGGCCCGGGTCGGGGCCTTGAGCAGCCAGCCGAACGCGAGATTGGCGGCGAAGGCCGCCGCCGCAGCCGCGAGCGCGATCCAGCCTGGCGGTGTCTTGAACCACCAGGACGCGTCGAAGCCGCCCTGCGTGGCCGGCACCACCACGGCGAACGCGCCGATCAGCAGGCTCAGCACGATGCCGAGCGCGTGCCAACCTCCGTTCGCACGGAACGCCGACGGCATGTAGCGCGACTTGAGCGTGCGCAGGTGCTCGAGTTTCGCGGCATTGATGGTCGCGTGGTGGGTATTGTCCAGTTCGATCGACGGTGCCGCTTCGAACAACCGGTCACGCAGCACGCGCTCGTCGTCGGCCAGCGTTACCCCGGCCTCGGGCTCCGTGCGGTGCAGGGTGAAGCCGCGGGCGCGCTTGAGCAGGCCGCCCGATTCCTGCTCGATCCGCAGCGCGCCCTGGACCGCGAGGCTGAGCACCGCGGCCGCGAAACAGCGGTCGTCGTACGTCATGCGGTGCAGGAACCGCATGGCGGCCGGGGACACGCCGGCTGGCGGCTCGTAATGGGGCACGATCACGCGCCCGGGCGGGTCGCGCCCGACACGTCGCCACACCTGCATGTAGTACAGCAATAGCAGCCCGAGCCCGCCGAGCGCCGTCGCGGCCGGCCACGCGTCGCGCAACAGGTAGCCGGCCCGCCGACCGGAACCCGGCGGCGCAACGTGCCCCTTCGGCCAGCTCGCCACGATGGTCAGGCCTTCCCGCGCCCCGAGGCCGCGGGTCGTACGGAACGTCGCCAGGCTCGGCTCCGCGCCGGCCCACCAGTCGCGACCCTGGGCGCCCTGCGGGCCCGTATAGGCCTCGACCGCGATGACAGCTGCGTCGATGTTGCCCGGCAGGAAAACCCGTGCGCGGACCGCGTCGATCGGGAAATCCCAGCCGTTGCCCGTCACGTTCCAGTACAGCTCGTCGTGCTCGTCGAAGAAGCCGAGCTGACGGTCGGTGCGGTACACGATCGTGTAGGTGTGCTCGCCGGGCGGCAAGTACACGTCGGCATCGCCGATGCGGATGCGCACGCCGTTGGCGAGCCGCTCGAGGGCATGCGGTTCGGCGCGCCCGTCGCGACGGACGGTGAGCACTTCGAAGCCCGTCACCACGCGCCGGCCGTGCCGGTCCACGTAGCGCGTGGGGAAGTCGCGCAGCAGGCCGCGGCGGATCTGCTGGCCCTCGGCGCGCACGCGCAGGGTCTCGGTGACCTCGAGCGTGCTGTCGGGCAGCACGCGGATGTCGCTCTGCCACGACAGGATGCGCTCGTCGGCCCGCGCGCCGGCGACGGCGACCAGCAGCAGGCAGAGGGCGGGAAGCAGGCGCATCACGCTTCGAACTCGAAGTACTCGGCCGGCCGGAACCGCAACAGGCGGGCGACGACGAGATCGGGGAACGTGGCGATGCGTGTGTTGAGGTTGTTCACCGCGCCGTTGTAATAGCGGC
>JAGVUU010000340.1 GCA_019136105.1 Gammaproteobacteria bacterium | reverse complement strand
CGCGTGCACCGGCTTGCCCTGGCGTCGGCCCGGGCGCTTGGTCCGCGGCTTGCCGTCCGGCGGGGCGTCAGCCCCGGCGGCAGCCGGCTGCGGCATGTTCCGCAATGCGAGTTCGAGCACCTCGTCGATCCACTTGACCGGCTTGATGTCGAGCTTGCCCTTGATGTTGTCGGGGATCTCGGCGAGGTCCTTCACGTTCTCGGAGGGGATCAGCACCGTGCGGATGCCGCCGCGGTGCGCCGCGAGCAGCTTCTCCTTGAGGCCGCCGATCGGCAGCACCTCGCCGCGCAATGTGATCTCGCCCGTCATCGCCACGTCGGCGCGCACCGGGATCTTCGTCAGCGCCGATACCAGCGCCGTGCACATGCCGATGCCCGCACTCGGGCCGTCCTTCGGTGTGGCGCCTTCCGGCACGTGGATGTGCACGTCGGCCTTCTGGTAGAACTCGGGCTCGAGGCCGAGCACGTTGGCGCGGCTGCGCACCACGGTCATCGCGGCCTGGATCGACTCCTGCATCACCTCGCCCAACTGGCCGGTGTGCGTGAGCTTGCCCTTGCCCGGCATCACCGCGGACTCGATCGTGAGCAGCTCGCCGCCCACCTCGGTCCACGCGAGGCCCGTCACCTGGCCGACGTGGTCGCTCTCCTCGGCGCGCCCGTAGCGGAAGCGCTTCACGCCGAGGTACTTCTCGATGTTCTTCGGCGTGACCGACACGACCTTGCGGTCGCGCTCGAGCAACAGTTCCTTCACCGACTTGCGGCAGATCTTCGACAGCTCGCGCTCGAGGTTGCGGACGCCCGCCTCGCGCGTGTAGTGGCGGATGATCTCGACGATCGCCGGGTCGCTCACCTTGAGCTCGTCGTCCTTGAGGCCGTTGGCCTTCTGCTGTTTCGGCAGCAGGTAACGGCGGGCGATGTTCGCCTTTTCGTCCTCGGTGTAGCCCGGCAGGCGGATCACTTCCATGCGGTCGAGCAGCGGCGCCGGGATGTTCAGGCTGTTGGCCGTGCAGACGAACATCACCTCGGACAGGTCGAAGTCGACCTCGAGGTAGTGGTCGTTGAACGCCTGGTTCTGCTCGGGGTCGAGCACTTCGAGCAGCGCCGCCGACGGGTCGCCGCGGAAGTCCATCGCCATCTTGTCCACTTCGTCGAGCAGGAACAGCGGATTGCGCACGCCGGTGCGCGCCATGTTCTGCACGATCTTGCCGGGCATCGAGCCGATGTAGGTGCGGCGGTGGCCGCGGATCTCGGCCTCGTCGCGCACGCCGCCGAGCGACATGCGCACGAACTTGCGGTTGGTGGCGCGCGCGACCGACTGGCCGAGCGAGGTCTTGCCCACGCCCGGGGGGCCGACGAGGCACAGGATCGGCCCCTTCAGCTTCTGCACGCGCTGCTGCACGGCGAGGTACTCGACGATGCGCTCCTTCACCTTCTCGAGTCCGTAGTGGTCCTCGTTCAGGATCTGCTCGGCGCCCGCGAGGTCGTGCTTGACCTTGGTGCGCTTGCGCCACGGCACCTTCACGAGCCAGTCCACGTAGTTGCGGACCACCGTGGCCTCGGCGGACATCGGCGACATCAGCTTGAGCTTGGCGAGCTCGGAAGTGGCCTTGTCCTTCGCGTCCTTCGGCATGCCGGCGCGCGCGATCTTCTTCTCGAGCTCGGCGATCTCGTTGGGCGCGTCGTCCATCTCGCCCAGCTCTTTCTGGATCGCCTTCATCTGCTCGTTGAGGTAGTACTCGCGCTGGCTCTTCTCCATCTGCTGCTTGACGCGGCCGCGGATGCGCTTCTCGATCTGCAGCACGTCCATCTCGCCCTCGATGAGCGCGAGGATGTGCTCGAGGCGGCGGCGCACGTCCTGGATCTCGAGGATCTTCTGCTTGGCATCGAGCTTGAGCGACATGTGCGCCGCGACCGTGTCGGCGAGGCGCCCGGGCTGTTCGATGCCGGCGAGCGACGTGAGGATCTCCGGCGGAACCTTGCGGTTCAGCTTCACGTACTGCTCGAACTGCGACACCACCGAGCGGACCAGCACGTCCATCTCGCGCTCGTCGTAAGCCTCGCCCTCGCCGAGCGTGGCGGTCTTCGCGGCGAAGAAATCACCCGTGACGAGCTGCTCGACCTTCGCACGCTCCACACCCT
>JAGVUU010000009.1 GCA_019136105.1 Gammaproteobacteria bacterium | reverse complement strand
GGCACAGGTAGCGCATGGGTACGACGGTGCGTTTGCCGTGTTGGCGCTCGCCCAAAATTGACCATCTCTGCTCGTTGAAAATTGACCAGGGAAGGAAGCCGAGCGCGGTAGCGCTCGGCGTGTTCTGAGTGTAGCTCTGGAACGGATCAGAACGGTTCGTCGATGACCTCCTTGCCGGCGGCCTCTTTCGACTGCTCGCGGGACTTGATGCGTGCCTTGGCCTGACCGCGGCTTTGCCGGAAGCGGTAGGAGTCGTTGCCGGTCTCGACGATGTGGCAGTGGTGCGTGAGGCGGTCGAGCAGCGCGGTGGTGAGCTTGGCGTCGAAGAAGACGTTGGCCCATTCCGCGAAGACCAGGTTGGTGGTGATGACGACGCTGGTGTGCTCGTAGAGCTTGCTGAGCAGGTGGAACAGCAGTGCACCGCCGGCCTGCGAGAACGGCACGTAGCCGAGCTCGTCGAGGATGAGCAGATCCAGGTGCATCAGCTGGTGCGCGAGTCGGCCGGGCTTGCCGGTGGCCTTCTCCTGCTCCAGCTGGTTGACCAGATCGATGGTCGAGAAGAAGCGGACGCGCTTGCCGTGGCGGGTGATGGCCTGGACCCCGAGCGCCGTGGCCAGGTGGGTCTTGCCGGTGCCGGTGCCGCCGATCAGCACGATGTTCTCGGCGCAGTCGGTGAACGCCGTGGTGGCGAACTGCTCGATCTGGCGGCGATCGACCTTCGACTGCTCGAACTCGAACCCGGCCAGGTCGCGATGCATCGGGAAGCGCGCGGCATGCATCTGGTATCGGATCGAACGCAGGCCGCGATCGGTCTGCTCGGCCTGGATCAGGTGGCGCAGCAGCCACTCGGTCTGCTGGACTTCGACGCTACTGATGTTCTGGAGCAGTTCGGCGTAGCCGCTGGCCATGCCGTACAGGCGCAGCGCCTTGAACTCGGCGATCAGGTCAGTCATGGGTCACCTCGGCGCGCAGGGCGTCGTAGCGAGCCGTATCGGTGGTCGGCGTGACCGCGACAACCAGATCGGTGGCGACCGCCGCCGGTGGCGGGCCCTCCTTGAGTCGGGCGAGCACGTTCAGCACGTGCTCGGCACTGGGGCGGCCGGACTCCAGCACCAGCTCGACCGCGACCAGCACGGCTTCGACGCCATGCTGCGGCACCGCCGCCAGCACCTGCGCCATCACGCGGTCGCCGCCATCGCGGCGCAGCAGCGCCCGGCTCAGGCGCTTCAACGGTTCCGGCAGTTCGTTGAACGGTGCGCCGTTGCGCAGTGCGCCGGGCTTGCGCTCGATCAGCGGCACGTAGTGCTGCCAGTCGTAGACCACGTGGTCGCGATCGCTGGCGCGTGCATGCTCGGCGATGATCTCGGTGTCCGCGACGACCACGACGCGCTCCGGATACAGGCGCACGCTGACCCGGTGACCGGCATACGCGCACGGCACCGAGTAGCGGTTGCGTGCGGCCGTCACGAGGCAGGTGCTGGACACCCGGGCCGGCGCCTCGATGTAGCCGTCGAACGGCGTCGGCACCGGCATCAGGTGCGGCTGCTCGTGTTCCAGCGCCTCGGCAATGCTCATGCCCGGGTGATCCGGATGCGCCGCCGAGCGCGCTGCAACGCATTGCGTCGCCAACCACACGTTGAGCTCGGCGAAGCTCGAGAAGCGCTGGTCCAGCGCCGATTGCCAGATGCGTCTGCGCGCATCCTGCACGCCCTTCTCGACGCGTCCCTTCTCCCAGCCGGACGCGACGTTGCAGAAGTCCGGATCGATCAGATAGTGCGCCGTCATCGCCGCGAAGCGCGCGTTGACGATGCGTGCCTTGCCGCGCCCCGGCACGCGATCCACCGCCGTCTTCATGTTGTCGTAGATCCCGCGTCGGGCGACACCACCGAGACCGGTCAGGCAGCGCAGGTGCGCATCGAACAGCATCTCGTGGCTCTGCGACGGATAGGCCACCAGCCAAAACGCCCGCGAGGCGCACAGCTTCATGTGCGCCAGCTGGATCTTGCGCCACACGCCGCCGATCACGATGCCTTCCTCGCTCCAGTCGAACTGGAAGGCTTCGCCCCACTCGAAGCGCAGCGGCACGTAGGCCGAACGCGCCGTCACCGCGCCCGCTTCGGCACGCAGCGCGCGGATCGCTTCC
>JAGVUU010000259.1 GCA_019136105.1 Gammaproteobacteria bacterium | reverse complement strand
CGGCACGCGCTCGAGCTTGGCGGTATCGTAGCCGAGGTCCGCGACCTTCTGCTCCAGGCGCGCGAAATCGGCCTCCGGGATCTGCGGCGTGCGCGCCATGATCCACACGTAGTCGCGGCTGCTGCGCGCGATGATCGTCTCGGCGTAATCCGCATCGACGTGCGCGATCAGGTACTCCGCCTTGATCGGCCAGACGAACTGCATGCCCCAGACCGCGTTCGACTCGTGGTCGCGCACGAAGCCGCGCGGCCGCATCACCCGCTCCGGGCCGTCGAACGACCCCTCGCGGAACGTGAACGTGGTGGCGATCGTGCCGTCCGCGTCGAGCCGGTACGACTCGACGGCGTTGTGCGCCCCTTTCTCGGCGAAGGTCGGGATGTTGGCGATCACGTACCAGTCGCCCATGAAGCGCTCGAGGTCGACGCGCTCGGCAACGGGTATGGAAGGCGTGGTGGAGCAGGCAGCGAGCATGAGCGTAAGCGGGATGAAGCCCAATCGCAGCGGGCGAATCATGGCAAGTTCTCCGTGGTAGCGGAGGATTCGCTGCCGGCCCGGGCGCAGTTTCACGGCCCCGTTGCAGCGAGGTCAGAACCAGCCGTAATTGAAGCTGATGCTGACGCGCTCCGCCTCGACCGGGTTCGGCGGTACTTCGTGGCGCAACCAGCTCTCGAACAGCACCAGCTTGCCGGCAGTGGCAGGCACCGTGACCCAGGGCTGGTGCTCGGGCCGGCAATCCGGCTTGCGCGGCGGGGCGGCCATGAAGCGGTCGAGGCGCGGGTCCTCGAACTTGATCCCGGGGGCGCCGCGGGGCGTCTGCACGTAGTACGTGCCGCTGAGCGTGGAGAGCGGGTGCAGGTGCAGGCTGTGCACCACGAGCCGCGGCATGATGTTGATCCAGCAATCGGTCATCGCGAGCTCGCGACCCTCGAGGTCGAGTTCGAGCGCGCGGGCGTAGGCGCGCACGTGGCGCCGCAGCTTGCGCTCGAGCGCGGCGAAGGTCGGCGACAGCGTGTGCATCCGGCAGAGCGAACCGTACGAGGTGTAACCACCGGGGTAGCGGGTGGCTGACCACCGTTGTCCGGCGACGTCGTCCTCGCGGGTCTGCAGGCACTCGTGGAGCAGGCGCTGATTGAACGTCCGCCAGCCGGCGGGAGGTAAGCGGGCCTCGTAAACGAGGGTGGGAAACAGGGCGCGGGCGGGCATGGCCGGGAGCATACCGGAGCAGTCCGGTTTTTTCAGATTCCCTCGACAGACGCCGCGAACTGTCCTTGCGCATTGGGGCTCTCGAAAGTATTGTTAAGCGCCGCTTAAGCTGGGGTCTGCGATGTCCGAGCCCACCGATCGTCTGCCACTGAACGCACTCCGGGTCTTCGAGGCCGTCGCGACGCACTTGAGCTTCACGGCGGCCGCCAAGGAACTGGGCGTGACGACGGCTGCGGTCAGTGCCCAGATCAAGGCCCTCGAGGCCGACATCGGCGTCGCCCTGTTCCGGCGCCACACCCGGGCCGTGGCCCTGACGCAGGAAGGTGCCGAGTTGCTGCCCGGCGTGCGCCGCGGGCTCGACGAGTTGCGCCGCGCCGTCGATCGCATCCGCCGCGAGCGCGTGGGTGGCATGCTGAACCTGAGCGTGCCGAGCGAGTTCCTGCAGCGCTGGCTGCTGCCCCGGCTCGGCGAGTTCACCCGCCGCCACCCGGAGATCGAGGTGCGCTTCGGGCCGGCGCGCGCCGCGCTCGACTTCAGCCGCGACGACTTCCACGCGGCCATCCGTTACGGCAACGGGCAGTGGCCCGGACTCAAGGCCGAGCGGCTGCTCGACGAGTGGGTGTTTCCGGTGTGCAGCCCCGCCCTGCTCGCCCGGCTCGGTCCCATCGAGACGCTGGCCGACTTCGCCCGTTACCCCTTGCTGCACAGCCGGTCGGAGCCCTGGCCGGACTGGCTGCGCCGGGTCGGCGGTGACACCACGCGCGCCGACACGGCACCGCTGCTCGAGGATGCCTCGGCCACGCTCGCCGCAGTCGAGCAAGGCAAAGGGGTGGCTCTGGCGCGCTGGTCGCTGGTCGCCGCTGACCTGGCCGCGGGACGCCTGGTACGGCCCATGATGCCGAGCGTGCAGCAGCACAGTGCGTGGTACCTGATCGCGCCGCCGGAGCA
>JAGVUU010000044.1 GCA_019136105.1 Gammaproteobacteria bacterium | reverse complement strand
GGGCGTGTGCTCGATGATCAAAGTAGGCCAGGTCGGAAAATCGAGTCACGCGGATCCAGCGCAGTGGCGTCGGCTCGACCGCGGGATCGGGAGTGAGGTTCTCGTCGAGACCTTGCACGCGATACAGCTGCCGCATTGCCTCGGACACGACGCGGCGTACTGAGCGGCCCTCACGCACGGCGCGCCAGTGCTCGTCCTTGACCGACTGCGCCGGCGCACTGACAAAGCGGTGGCAATTCATGCACAGGTCGGCCGCCGGCATGCTTGCGTAGCGGCCGGTCGATGCCGTGAAATGACAATAAAGGCAGTCAATCTCCAGCTCGGCCACGTGTTGGCGGTGGGAGAACGGGATCGGCTGCGGCGGTGCGGCGCCGGCATCGTCGCCGGTCGGGCGCCATTGGCCAGATTCCCACGCGAGCACGGTGATCGCGGCGGCGGCGATGAAGCCCCAACCGACGGTGCTCAGCGGTACGCGGAGAAGTCGTGGACGGGCGGTTGCACCGAATGACCGTCGATTCTGGCGTCTCGGTTCCACGGCCCGGGCAATCATCCTCTGCGGCGGGGGCAGCCTCTTGCGGCCGCAATAATCGCTCTGCTCGGCGTGTCGCGACGGCGAGGCGCATCCTGCGGCGAAAGTTTCGCGAAAGGTTCGCGCGCAGCCGTCGCATCGATACGCATATTCCGACACGCCATGATTTAGCTGATCGACGCCGCGATTGCAGCGCATGCACGGTGACCGTACCCGACCGGGATTCACCGACCCCGGCGGGCGATGGCAATGGAGCGGGCGCAGGGCTGGATCAAGAGACTTTCGAGACCAGCGACGCCTAGCTTTGGTCGTCCTTCTTTGATCTTTGGACGGTCCGGACGGTGTGGAATGGTGCTCCTTGCCCGAACCGGAAGGCGGTATCCGGCCCGCCGCGACAGCCACTGGGACTCGGCGCCCGCCTCGGCCTGCTCGTCAGTGCGTCCGTGATCGGCGTGATGGCGGTCCTGACGGGCGCTCAACTCGTTTTCGAACTGCGTGCAGATCGGCAATCAAGGGAGACCCAGCTCGCGGCGTCGCTCGCGCCGCTGGTGGCCGCGCTCAACAATGCTCACACCCGCGAGGAAGCCCGTCTAGCCGCGCAGCGATTCCACGCCTCGTTCGTAGCCTCGGGCCACGATCGACATCAGCTCGAGATCATCGACGGCGACGGACGGACGATCCTTCGAACCTCGCCGCAGTCGCCGGACCCGTCCGCCGCGCAGATTGTCGCGACCGTTCCCCTGCACACGCGGGCGCTCGGTGGCCGGCCCGGGATCGCGCGCGTCACGGACGGGAGCGAGGACTTCCGGTCGGCGCGGGCGCGCCGGTGGCGGGGCTGGGCAACCCATGTCGTTGTTACCGCACTCGCGATGCTGCTGGTCTTGTATGTCGTAATTCGCCGGGAAGTGACCGGGCCGATTGCTCGATTGCAGGATGCCATCCGCAGGATGGAACTCGGGTACTGGGACGAGTTTCCGGACCCCCGGGGGGCCTGGGAGGTGCGCTGGCTGGGTTGGCGCTTCGGTGCGCTTGGGCAGGAATTGCAGGCGACGGTCGGTCACCTGATCGCCGCGCAGCGCCGCGCCTACAGCATGGCGCCGCCGTACGATGACACGGTGTCGGTCGAGGGGGCGATCGCCGCTTCGGATCCCGGCCATTCGGCGCCGCCGACATTCGACTCCCTGCAGAACGAGCTGCGCAGGCAGCTCTCCGAACTGCAGCAGGCCGGTCCGAACGATGCGCGCCTGCGCACGCTCGCGAAAAGCGTCTGGGACGAAAGCGCCGGTCGTGCGGAAGGGCTGGGGCTACCCGGACTGGCTGCAGAACTCGAGGACGCGGCGCTGCGGGTCCTGGAGCCGGACGGCTACCTCGAGACGGCCGATCGGCTCGCCGACGCCGGACCACGCCTCCACGCGTTGGCCCAGACCGCGGCGCAACAACTGCGGAGTGCGTTGAAAGTGCGCGGCGTGAGACTGCTCGACCTGCAGTGGCGCGTAAAGCATCCGGCCGGCGCGTGGCGCAAGATGCACCTCAAGCAGTTGAGATTCGAGGAGATTCACGACCTGGTTGCGCTACGAATCGTGGTGCCGGCGGAATCGGATTGCTACCACGCGCTCGGCGCCGTGCTCGATCA
>JAGVUU010000119.1 GCA_019136105.1 Gammaproteobacteria bacterium | reverse complement strand
CAGCGTGAGCACCACGTAGAGCAGCACGAACGCGGCGCCGCCACCCTCGGAGGCCTGGTACGGGAACCGCCACATGTTGCCGAGGCCCACGGCGCTGCCCGCCGCCGCGAGGATGAACCCGGCCCGGCTCGCAAATGCCTCCCTGCCCGCTCCTGCTGCTGCCATCTTCTTACTATCCCCTATCCCCTATCCCCTATCCCCTGGTCCATGCGGAGCATAAACGAGCTCGACCCCCTCCCGCCCCACGATCTGCCCGAGCCGCTCGATCAGGTCCTGCGAGGGCCGCACGCACCAGTCGTCGCCGAGCACCACGTTGGCGCTCGCCGCGTCGCCCGCGTAGCGGATGGCGACGGCGCAGCGGCCGCCGCGGTTCGGGCGCAGGGCCCGCTCGATCGCCGCGATGACGTGGCTGCCGTCGCCGTTGGTGCCGCGCGGCCAACGCAGCACCAGCCGGCGCGCATACTGTTCGCGCGCCTGGGCCACGTCGATGATCTTCTTCGCAGAGACGCGCCAGTCGTCCGCGAAGTCGTCGAAGCGCAGGTTGCCCTCGACCACCAGGATGGCGTCGCGCGCGATCAGCGCGCGGTATTGCTGGTACACGTCCTCGAACAGCGTCACCTCGATGCGCCCGCTGCGGTCGTCGAGGATGAAGCTGGTGCGATTGCCGCGCTTGCGGATCTCGAGCACCAGGCCCGCCACGGTCACGTTCTTGCCCGGACCGCGCCAGCCGCCGTCGTTGCCGCCCACCGGCTTGGCGCCGCCGATGTCGGCGATGCGCCCGCTGGTGATGGGACGCAGCTCGCGCTCGTACTCGGTGATCGGGTGGCCGGTGAGGAAGAGCCCGAGCGTCTCGCGCTCGCCGGCAAGGCGCACGGCCTCGCTCCAGTCGGGCAGTACTTCGCCCGCCTCGGCCGAGTCGTCGCCGGCCACCTGCGCGACCGGCGCGGCGAGCCCGAAGAGATCGTCCTGCCCTGCCGCCTGCGCGCGCGACTGCTGCTCTGCCGCCTGGATGGCGGCCGGCAGCTGGTTCATCAGCGTCGCACGGTTGGCGCCGAGCGAGTCCATCGCACCGGCGCGGATCAGCGCCTCGAGCACCCGCCGGTTCGTCTGCTTGTGGTCGATGCGGCGGCAGAAGTCGCGCAGCGTGCGGAACGGGCCGCCTGACTCGCGCTCGGCGATCATGTTCTCGACGGCCGCCTGGCCCACGCCCTTGATCGCGCCCAGGCCGTAGCGGATCGCTTCCGGGCCCGACACGGTGAACATGAACTGCGAGGCGTTCACGTCCGGCGGCTCGACCTTGAGGCCCATGCGCGCGCACTCGTCGATCAGCGTCACGACCTTGTCGGTCTTGTCCATGTCCGACGAGCACACCGCCGCCATGAACGCGGCCGGGTAATGCGTCTTGAGCCACGCCGTCTGGTAGGACAGCACGGCGTAGGCCGCGGAGTGCGACTTGTTGAAGCCGTACCCCGCGAACTTCTCCATCAGGTCGAAGATGTGCGCTGCCGTGCCTTCCGCCACGCCCCGGGCAACCGCGCCCTCGACGAAGATCGAGCGCTGCTTCGCCATCTCCTCGGGCTTCTTCTTGCCCATCGCGCGGCGCAACAGGTCGGCGCCGCCGAGCGAGTAGCCCGCGAGCACCTGCGCGATCTGCATCACCTGTTCCTGGTACAGGATCACGCCGTAGGTCGGGAACAGCACCGGCTTGAGGTCCGGGTGCAGGTAATCGATCGGGCCCGTGGTCTTGCCGTGCTTGCGCGCGATGAAGTCGTCCACCATGCCCGACTGCAGCGGGCCCGGGCGGAACAGCGCCACCAGCGCGATGATGTCCTCGAAGCAGTCGGGCTGCAGGCGGCGGATCAGGTCCTTCATGCCGCGCGACTCGAGCTGGAAAACCGCGGTCGTCTCGCAGCGCTTCAGGAGTGCGTAGGTCGCCGCGTCGTCCATCGGCAGCGCATTCATGTCGAGCGGCGGCTCACCCGCCGCGGCCCGCCGCGCGTTGATGGTGCGCAGCGCCCAGTCGATGATCGTGAGGGTGCGCAGCCCGAGGAAGTCGAACTTGACGAGGCCCGCCGCCTCGACGTCATCCTTGTCGAACTGCGTGACGACGCTCGTGCCGCCCGCTTCGCAGTAGAGCGGCGCGAAATCGGTGAGCACCGACGGCGCGATCACCACGCCACCGGCGTGCGTGCCCGCGTTGCGCACCAGGCCCTCGAGCGAGCGCGCCAGGTCGATCACCTCGCGCACCTCGTCCTCGGCCTTGTAGCGCTTGCGCAGCTCCTCCTCCTTGCCGAGCGCGTCGTCGAGCGTGATGCCGAGTTCGAAGGGGATCAGCTTGGCGATGCTGTCGGCGAAGCCGTAGCTGTGGCCGAGCACGCGCGCCACGTCGCGCACCACGGCCTTCGCTGCCATCGTGCCGTAGGTGATGATCTGCGAGACGCGTTCGCGGCCGTAGCGGTCGGCGACGTACTCGATCACGCGGTCGCGGCCTTCCATGCAGAAGTCCACGTCGAAGTCGGGCATCGACACGCGTTCGGGATTGAGGAAGCGCTCGAACAGCAGGTCGTAGCGCAGCGGGTCGAGGTCGGTGATGCCGAGCGCGTAGGCTACGAGCGACCCCGCGCCCGAGCCGCGGCCCGGCCCCACGGGCACGCCGTTCTCGCGCGCCCAGCGGATGAAGTCCGCGACGATCAGGAAGTAGCCCGCGAACCCCATCTGGCAGATGACGTCGAGCTCGATGGCGAGCCGTTCGTCGTAAGGGGCGCGGTCAGCCAATCCGCCGGGCGCGGCAGCGAGCTGCTCCAGGCGCGCCTCGAGGCCGGCGCGCGACTCCTCGCGCAGGTGGTCCTCGGTGGTACGGCCGGCCGGCACCGGGTAGGCTGGCAGTGACGGCTTGCCGAGCTTCACCTCGAGGTTGAGGCGCCGCGAGAGCTCGTAGGCGTTGTCGATCGCCTCGGGCAGGTCCGCGAAGAGCTTCGCCATCTCCTCCGGCGAACGCAGGTACTGCTCCTCGCCGTAGCGGCGCGGCCGGGCGGCGTCGGCGAGCAGCGTGCCCTCGTGTATGCACACCCGCGCCTCGTGCGACTCGAAGTCGTCGCGGCGGACGAAACGGACGTCGTTGGTCGCGACCACCGGCACACCGTGCTTCACGGCGAGCGCGAGCGACCCGGCAATGCAGTCCTCTTCGCCCGGCCGTCCCGTGCGCGTGAGCTCGAGGTAATAGCGGTCGCCGAAGAGCTTCAGCCAAGCGTCGAGCGCGCGTGCCGCCTCGTCGTCGCGGCCGGTCAACAGGGCCCGGCCGACGTCCCCCTCGCGCGCCCCGGAGAGCGCGACGAGCCCTGCGGTCGTGTCGCGATCGAGCCAGGCGCGTGCAACGGTCGGGCCGTGCTTGCCCTGCCCTTCGAGATAGGCGCGGCTCACCAGCCGTGTCAGGTTGGCGTAGCCGCGCCCGTCCTGGCACAGCAGCACGAGCCGCGACGGCTCGGCGCGCTCGCCGTCCTCACGCAGGAGCACGTCCACTCCCACGAGCGGCTTGACGCCGTTGGCGGCCGCGGCCTTGTAGAACTTCACCAGCGAGAACAGGTTGCCCTGGTCGGTGACCGCCACGGCCGGCATGCCGAGCCGCACGCAGGCGTCGATGAGCCCCTCGCGGACGAGCGTGCCGTCGTCCTTCTTCTCGCTGTCGATGCGCACCACGCCGTCGACCAGCGAGTATTCAGTGTGCACGTGGAGGTGGACGAAGCGGGCCATCGGGGGGCGGGGTCAGGCTCGGCCGGGGGAAAGGCAAAATTGTACCGGGGCGAAGCTCCTGCGGTGCACCGGCGACGGACCGAGGCTGCGCAATGCGGCGACGTGCGCCGCCGTCGGGTAACCCTTATGGCCCGCGAAGCCGTAACCGGGGTAGCGGGCATCGAGCTCGATCATGTGGGCATCGCGCGCGCACTTGGCGAGGATCGACGCGGCGCTGATGCTCGGCACAGAGGCGTCGCCTGCCACGACGGCCTCGATCGTGCAGTCGAACTCGAGCCCGGTGAGCGGCGGGACCTGGTTGCCATCCACGACCACGTGCGCGGGAGCCGTGCCGAGCGCCGCGAGGGCCCGTCGCATGGCGAGAAACGTGGCCTGCAGGATGTTGAGCGAGTCGATCTCCGCCGCATCGGCCCAGCCGAGGCCCCACGCGAGACTCACCGCGCGGATCTCGATCGCGAGTGCCTCGCGCCGCGCCGGCGCCAGGGCCTTGGAATCCGCAAGACCGTCGATCGGGCGCTGCGGGTCGAGGATCACGGCGGCCGCCACGACCGGGCCGGCCAGCGGCCCGCGCCCCGCTTCGTCCACGCCTGCGGTGGGCCCGGGCCGGCGCCAGTCGAATGCGCCCTGCCCCGCCGCCGCGCGCCGTCTCATCGGGCCGTCCGGCGTGCGGCCACCAGATCGAGGACCGCCTCGGCCGCCCGCTCGCTCGCGTCGCGCCGCAGGACCTGGTGAATCTCCGTGTATGCCTCGACCAGCGACGCGCGGTCGGGGCGCTCGAGTTGCTCGAGCACGGCCGGCCCGAGCACGTCGGGCCGCACCTGCTCCTGGAAAAACTCCGGCACCAGGGCGCGGCCGGCGAGCAGGTTCGGGTGCGAAAAGAACTCGGTCTTGACCAGCTTCATGCCGCGCAGCAGCCAGCTGGTGAGCGGGGCAACCCGATACGCGACCACCATCGGCCGCTTGACCAGTGCCGTTTCGAGCGTGGCCGTTCCAGAGGTGACCAGCGCTGCATCACTCGCGGCGAGTGCCTCCTGCGCGCGGCCATCGACGAGGTGCACGTGCGCGCCGGGTGCGTGCTCACGCAGGGCCCGCTCGAAGCCGGCGCGGGCCGCCGCATTCGCCATCGGCGCGACGAACGTGAGGTCTGGCCGCTGCGACGCGAGCCACGCGACGGTAGCGGCGAACGGCGGACCGAGCTTGTTCACTTCGCCGCCCCGGCTGCCAGGCAACACGGCGACAATAGGACCGGATGCCGGCAAGCCAAGCGCCGCACGCGCCGGATGCGGGTCCGACACGAGCGGCACGCGATCCGCGAGCGGATGGCCGACGAAAACCGCGCGCACCGCGTGCGACTCGTAGAACGCGGTCTCGAACGGCAGCACGCAGAGGACCAGGTCGACCGCCTGGCCGATCGAGTGCACCCGGTCCTGCCGCCACGCCCAGACCTGCGGGCTGACGTACTGCACCGTGGGGATGCCGCGCTCCTTGAGCGCGCGCGCCACGCGCAGGTTGAACTCGGGCGAATCGATGCCGATGAACGCGTCGGGCGCGGCGGCGGTGAGGCGCTCGAGCAGGTCGCGTCGCAGGCGCAGCAGGCGTGGCAGGTGGCGCAGGATCTCGGCGAGACCCATCACGGCGAGCGCGTCCGACGGATACCACGCCTCGCACCCGGCCTCGCTCATGCGCGGCCCGGCGATGCCGGCGAACCGGGCCCCGGGCGAGCGGGCCGACAGCGCGCGGATGAGCGGCCCGCCGAGGTTGTCCCCGGAAGCCTCGCCGGCCACCAGGCCGAACGTGAGCGCGCGCTCGCCGCCTGCCACGGGACCCGCCGCGCCGCTCAGCGCACGATGCTGCGGGTGGACGTCGGCAGGAACTCGGCGATCAGCTTGAGCTCGGGCTGCTCCTGCGCGAGGACATCGAGCTGCGCCGTCGCGTCGGCGAGCTTGAGCCCGGAGCGGTACAGCAGGCGGAACGCGTTGCGGATGTTGCGGATCTGCTCCGGCGTGAAGCCGCGGCGCTTGAGCCCCTCGGAATTGACGCTGTGCGCGGCCGCGGGCTGGCCCACCGTCATGACGTACGGCGGCACGTCGCGCGTGACGGCGGCGTTGTTCGCGATGAACGCGTGCGCGCCCACCTTGCAGAACTGGTGGATGGCCGACAGGCCGCCCATGATCACCCAGTCGCCGAGTTGCACGTGGCCGCCGAGCGTGGCGTTGTTGGCGAGCACGCACTGGTTGCCGACCTGGCAGTCGTGCGCGACATGCGCGTAGGCCATGAACAGGTTGTCGTTGCCGATGCGCGTGACGCCCTGATCCTTGGTGGTGCCGCGGTTGAGCGTAACGCACTCGCGGATCACGTTGCGGTCGCCCACCTCGAGGCGCGTCGGCTCACCTTTGTATTTCTTGTCCTGCGGCGCCGAGCCCACCGAGGCGAACTGGAAGACCACGTTGTCGGCGCCGATGCGCGTGGGGCCCTGGACGACCGCATGCGGCCCGATGCGCGTGTTCGCGCCGACCTGCACGTGGGGCCCGATGACCGCGTAGGCACCGACCTCGACGCCGTCGCCGAGTTCCGCGCCCGGGGCGACCTGCGCCGTCGGGTGAATGTTGACTGCCATCGTCGCCTCCCGTGTCGTTGTCGAGCGCCGGCCGCTCAGCCCGGCATCACCATCATCTCGGCGGAGCAGGCCTCCTCGCCCGCCACCTCCGCGATCGTCGAGAACTTCCAGATGGTGCGGATGCGCCGCTCGAGCGTCGCGCGCAGCACCAGTTGGTCGCCGGGCACGACCGGGCGGCGGAAACGCGCCTTGTCGATGCCGGCGAAATAGAACTTCACGTTCTCGTCGGGGTAGATGCCGGCGGTGACGAAGCACAGGATGCCGGCGGCCTGCGCCAGCGCCTCGAGCATGATCACGCCGGGCATCACCGGCCGGCCCGGGAAGTGGCCGGAGAAGAACTGTTCGTTCGCCGTGACGTTCTTGAGCGCCACGATGCGGCTGCCCGCCTCGCACTCGAGCACCCGGTCCACGAGCAGCATCGGGTAGCGGTGCGGTAACCGCCGCATCACCTCGTCGATGCCGAATCCGCCCGTCGCGTCACTCATCGTCTTCTCCCTGCGCACCCGCTGCCTGCTCGAGCCGGCGCACGCGGCGCGCCAGTTCGTCGAGTTGCTGGAACCGCGCCGCATTGCGCCGGAACCGCTTCGCCTCGTCGGCATGCAGGGCGCTCGAATAGACGCCCGGCTGCCGGATGGAACTGCTCACCATGGTGCGGCCGGTGATGGCGACGTCGTCGCAGATCTCGAGGTGCCCGGCTACGCCGACCATCCCGGCGATCATGCAGCGGCGTCCGATCACCGCGCTGCCCGAGATGCCCGCGCAGCCGGCGATGACCGTGTGCTCGCCGATGCGCACGTTGTGGCCGATCTGCACCTGGTTGTCGATCTTCACCCCGTCGCCGACCAGCGTGTCGCCGATGGCGCCGCGGTCGATCGTGGTGTTCGACCCCACCTCGACGTCGTCGCCGAGCACGACGGAGCCCAGCTGGGGCACCTTCACGTAGGTGCCGGCATCCGGCGCCTGGCCGAACCCGTCGGCTCCGATCACGCACCCCGGGTGCAGCAGGCACCGCGCGCCGAGGCGCACGCCCTCACAGATCGTGACCCGGGCGACGAGCCGCGTGTCGGCACCGACCTGCGCGCCGCCCAGCACCACCGAACCGGGACCGACGAACGCTCGTGGCCCGATCGTGGCGCCCGCGGCGACGCAGGCGAGCGCGCCGACGTAGGCGCTGGCATCGACCTGCGCGCCCGCCTCCACGACCGCGGACGGGTGACGCCCGGCTACGACGGGCGGGGCCGGATGCAGCAGCTGGGCGATGCGCGCGTAGGTCGCGTAGGGATTGCGCGCAACGAGCGCCGCGACCGGGCACTCGGCGGCGGAACCGGCGTCGAGCACGACCGCCGTGGCGCGCGTGCCGGCGAGGAACCGCCGGTAGCGCGGGTTGGCGAGGAAAGCGAGCGAACCGGGCGACGCCTCCTGCAGGGGCGCGACGCGCTCGACCAGCGCGTCGGGGTCGCCCTGCAGTTCGCAGCCGAAGCGGACGGCCAGCTCGGCGAGCCGCAACGGCATTACCGCCCCCGGGCCGACCAGCGCCTCAGGGCTTCGCGGCCGGCGCCGGGGCCTTGCGGGCCTGCAGCGCGGCCAGCACCTGGTTGGTGATGTCCACCGACTGGCTCGCGTACAGCGCGTCCGCGACGACCACGTCGAAGCCGGCGGTGCGGGCGTAGCCCTGCACTTCCTGCAGGACGGTGCGCTGCAGCTGGCCGAGCGCCTCGTTGCGGCGCACGTTGAGGTCCTCGAGGAACTCGTTCTGCTTGCGGGCGAGCTCGCGCTGCCCGTCGCGCAGGGCCTTTTCGGCGTTGCGGCGCTCGGCCTCGGCCATCACCGCGCCGTCCTTCGCGAGCTTGTCCTCGCGGGCCTTGAGGTCCTTCTGCTGGTTCTCGAGGTCCCGGCGGCGCGCGGCGAACTCGTTCTCGAGCGCCTGCGAGGCAGCCTGGGCCTGCGGGGCCTCCTGCAGCAGCCGGGCGACGTTCACGACGCCGATCTTGGCCTGCGCATTGGCCGCCCCGACGGGGAGCGCCACGGCGGCGGATGCGAGCAGGGCCAGGGTCACGATCTTGATGCGCATGGAGCGGGATACCTCAGAAAGCCTGTCCGATGGAGAATTGGAAACCTTCAGTCTCGTCGCCGTATTCCACGCCATTGCTCTTCTCGTCATTGAGCGGGATCGCGTAGCTGAACCGGAACACGCCGAGCGGGGCGAGCCATTGCACGGCCACGCCGGTCGAGTATTTTATCTCATTGAGGTCGAAGTCGTACTCGACGGGGGTGATGCCGTCGCGGCCGACGTAGGTGGTGGTGTCGGTCGAGAACACGTTGCCCGCGTCCACGAACAGGCTGAACCGGGCGCTGTTGCGGAACTTCTCGGGCATCGGCAGCAGCAGCTCGAGCTGGCTCGCCACGCGCATGTTGCCGCCGAACGGATTGCCGAAGGAGTCCTTCGGGCCGAGCCGGCTCTCCCGGTAGCCGCGGACGCTCTCCGGGCCGCCTGCGAAGTAGCGGCGGTACGGCGGCAGCTCGGTGGTGTCGCCGAGGTCGAAGCCGTAGCCCAGGTCCATGTTGAACAGCACCGTGAACCACTTGTTGATCGGGATGAACTGCAGGTAGTCGTAGTTCACCGCGTAGAACTCGACGTCGCTGCCCGGGATCGTGTAGCTCAGGTTCAGGCGGTGGCGCGCGCCGCGGTCGGCGAACAGCGCGCGGTTGCGCGAGTCGTAACCCCAGCCGAGGTTGAGCGAGAACGTGTCGAACTTGGTGCCGTAGTACTGGTAGGCCACCGGCGGCACGCCGAACAGCGCGTTCTTGGTGTAGGTGTCGCCGTTGTTCTGCACCCAGCGGCTCGCCTCCTGGGCGCTGCCGTTCGGGTCGGTGAGCAGGTCGGAGCGCTGCGCCGCGACGCCGACGCGCAGCGACTGGAATTCCGAGATCGGCCAGCCGTAGTCGACGCCGATCGTGCCCGTGTCGGTCTCGAAGTCGGACGACGCGCTGGTGAACTGCGTGGCGCTGCGGTAGGACGCCGACACCGTGCGCGAGACGCCGTCGATCGTCGTGTAGGGATCGGTGTGCGACAGGCTGTAGACCTGCGCGTACTGGCCGGCGTTGATCTCGGCGGCGACGCGGTTGCCGGACCCCATGAAGTTGCTGTGCACGAAGCTGCCGTTCAGCAGCACGGACTGCGACTCGGAGTAGCCGATGCCGCCGCTGAACTGGCCCGGCAGGCCTTCCTTGATCTCGAAGTTGACGTCCACCAGGTCCGGCGAGCCGGGCACCGGCGACGTTTCGACCTCGACTTCCTCGATGTACGGCAGGCGCTGCAGGCGCAGCTTCGAGCGGTCCACCGCCGCATTGGAGAGGTAGCCACCCTCCATCTGGCGCATCTCGCGGCGCAGCACGTCGTCGTTGATGCTGGTGGTGCCGTTGAAGTTGATGCGCCGCACGTAGGCGCGGTTGCCCGGGTCGACGAGGAAGGTGATCGCGATTTCCTTCGTCTCGGGATTCTCCTGCGGCACCGGGTCCACCTTGGCGAACGCGTAGCCGTCGAGGCCGAGGCGCATCTTCATGAACTCGGTGGTCGAGGTGAGCATGCGCTGCGAATAGATGTCGCCGCGGCGCACCTGCACCAGCCCCTGCAGTTCCTCCTCGGGCACCACGAGGTTGCCGGCGATCTTCACGTCGGAGATGCGGTAGACCTCGCCCTCCTTGACGTTCATCGTGATGAAGATGTCCTCGCGGTCGGGCGCGATCGCCACCTGCGTCGAATCGACCTCGAAATTCGCGTAACCGCGGTCGAGGTAGAACGACTTCAGCTTCTCGAGGTCGCCCGACAGCTCCTCGCGCGAGTAGCGGTCGTCCTGGCGGTACCACGAGAGCCAGTTCGGCGTGCGCAGCTTGAGGCCCTCGAGCAGCTCCTCGTCGTCGAACGCCTCGTTGCCGACGATGTTGATCTGGCGGATCTTCGAGCGCTTGCCCTCGACGACGTTGATCGCGATGCGCACGCGGTTGTCCGGCATCTCGGTGACCGTGGTGTCCACCTTCACGCCGTACTTGCCGCGCGAGTAGTACTGGTCGGTGAGGAAGCGCTTCACCTCGTCGAGCGTCGACTGGTTGAAGGTCTTGCCGCGCGAGAGGCCCACGTTGCGCAGCGACTTCTCGAGATCCTCGGTCTTGATGTCCTTGTTGCCCTCGATCGTGAAGCTCTCGATCGACGGGCGCTCGAGCACCACCACGATCAGCGTGCCGCCGTCGCGGCGCAGTTCCACGTCGCGGAAGAAACCGGTGGCGTACAGCGAGCGCAGCGATTCCTCGGCGCGGCGGGCGTCGAAGCGGTCGCCGATGTTCACGGGCAGGTAGCTGAAGAGAGTTTCAGTCGTCGCATGGGGCGCTCAGCTGAACAGCCGTGACAGGTCGTTGTAGAAGGCGAAGCTCATGAGCACCAGCAGCAGCAGCAGGCCGACCTGCTGGCCCACGGCCTGGGCGCGCTCGGAGAGGGGGCTGCCCTTGGCGATCTCCGCGACCTGGTACACGATCTGGCCACCGTCGAGGATGGGGATGGGGAGAAGGTTCAGCACGAACAGGCTAACGCTCACGATGGCCAGGAAGGACAGGAACGCAAGTATGCCCTGTCGCGCGGAGAAAGTTGATCGGGCCGCTGAGGTTCTTGACCGAGACGTCGCCCGTGGCGACGTTCCACAGCATGCGCACCGTGAGCACCGACATGTCCCAGGTCTTGTCCGTGGCGCGGGCCAGCGCGGCCAGCGGTCCGTAGCGCTCGAGCGCGCGCATGCCGTCGGGCAACTCGCCCGGCGCCGCGGGCTGCACCCCGATGCGGCCGACGAGGCGTTCGCCCTCGCGCTGTGCCTCGACTTCGATGGGCACACGCAACGACTGCCCTGCCCGCTCGACCGTGAAATCGAGCGTCGAGCCCGGCTTCGGCTGCACCACCGCCACGAGCGCGGGGAAATCGGCCACCGGCGCGCCGTCCACGGCCGCTATCAGGTCGCCCTCGCGCAGGCCGGCCCGCTCGGCCGGGCTGCCCGGCATGATTTTGCCGACCCGTGCCGGCACGACTGGATACCAGAAATCGAAGCCGAGGCCCGGCAGCAACGCCCCGGGTTCGGTGAGCGCGCGCCGGTCGCCTTCGATGGCGAGCGACGTCCGG
>JAGVUU010000195.1 GCA_019136105.1 Gammaproteobacteria bacterium | reverse complement strand
GTCGGGA
Source organism: Gammaproteobacteria bacterium (assembly GCA_019136105.1). Taxonomy (GTDB): domain Bacteria; phylum Pseudomonadota; class Gammaproteobacteria; order Steroidobacterales; family Steroidobacteraceae; genus RPQJ01. Next base: position 15,747 of record JAGVUU010000195.1, on the reverse strand, counting down.
TCATGGATCAGCGCGCAGCACAGGCCGAGCTTTTGCTTCATGCCACCCGAGAGCTTACCCGCGGGGCGGCCCAGGAACTTGCGCAGGCCGGTGCTCTGCGTCAGGTCATCGATGCGCCGGCGGCGTTCAGCGGCGTCGTGCCCGAACAGGCGCGCAAAGAACTGCAGGTTCTCTTCGACCGACAAGGTGGGATAGAGGTTCTTGCCCAGGCCCTGCGGCATATAGGCAATGCGTGGGCACACGGCATTGCGGTGCCTGCGGCGGGCCATGTCGCCGCCCAGCACGAGCACCTGCCCGTGCTGCACGGCACGTGCGCCCGCCACCAGCGACAGCAGACTGGATTTGCCGACGCCGTCAGGGCCGATGAGGCCCACCATGCCGCCCGCGGGGACGTCCAGCGTGATGCCGCGCAGCGCTTCGGTCTTGCCGTAGCGCTGGCGCACATCGTGCAGGGAGATGACCGGGGTTGAATTGCTTGCAGAAGCCATGAAGCCGAGCCTTCCGCCGCGCCGTCAGGGCGCAACCCTGGTTTGCAGCTTGGCCGGCCACTCGCTGTGCGGGTCGAGCTTGATCCAGGCCTCGCCCGGCAGACCCGTCTTGACCTGCTCCAGGTGCTTTTGCAGCAACTCGGGTGCAATGCGCGCCTTCACGCGAAACATCAGCTTCTGGCGTTCGCTGGCGGTTTCGACCGTCTTGGGCGTGAACTGGGCCGTACTGGCCACGAAGGACACCTGGGCGGGAATCACGAACTGGGGCGCGGCGTCGAGCACGATGCGCACCTCCGAGCCCAGCGCCACGCGGCCGGCCGCGGTCTCGGGCAGGAAGAAGCTCATGTAGACGTCGGACAGGTCGACTAGGTTCAGCACCTTGCCGCCGGCGCCCAGCACCTCGCTGGGCTGGGCCAGGCGGAACTGCACGCGGCCGTCGCGCGGTGCCTTCAGCTGGCTGTCGTCGATTTCGGCCTGGATGCGCTCCAGCGTGGCATCGATGGCTTGGACCTGGGACTGCGCGCTGGTGACCTGCATGCGTGCGGCGGCGACGGCGGCATCGGCCGAATCGGCCTGCGCCTGCACAGAGGCAATCGCGGCTTCGGCGCTGCGCGCGCGAGCCCGGTCGTCGTCCAGCGTCTGCACCGAGGCTGCACCTTCCTTTGTCAGGGTCTCCGAACGTGCCAGCCGGCGCTTGGCAGCGTCGAACTCGGCCTCGGCCTGGCGCATCCGGGCCAGCTGGGCCGTCTTGTCGCTCTGGCGCATGACCACCTGGGCCTGCGCGCTGGCGACGGCGGCCAGGGTCTGCTGGCGCTGGGCCTTGGCCTCGCGCAGCTGCGCGTTCAGCGTCTGCACCTGCATGGTGGCCAGCACCTGGCCTGCCTTTACGAAGGCTCCTTCGCTGACCAGGATATTGTCGACGCGCCCTGCCAGCTTGGTCGCCACGTCGACTTCGGTCGCCTCGATGCGGCCGTTGCCGTGCAGTAAGGCGCCGTCGTCTTTGCCGCCTTTGTACTTCTGCCATGTGTACCAGGCACCCGCAGCCAGCGCTATCGCAATGCCGACGGTAATCAGTTTCTTTTTCAATGCGTTGTCCATGGTTTTCAGTGGGCTGTGGGTGCTGCGGCAGAGGCAGGAAGGGTGGGAGAAGCCAGCAGTGGCGCATCGGGCAGCGCTTGTGCGCCACCGCCCAGTGCGCGGTACAGGGCGACTTGGCTGGCCAGCAGCGCGCGGCGGGTTTGAACCAGTTGCTGCGCGGCGGAGATCAGCGAGCGCTCGGCGTCGAGCACATCCAGAAAGCTGGTGGCGCCGTTGTCATAGGCTAGGCGCGACAGGCGGGCGCGTTCCCGCTGCACGGCCAACGCTTCGCGCTGAACCTGCACCTGCTCGGCGAGCCAGCGGCGTGCCGACAGCGCGTCGGCTACGTCGCGGAAGGCGGCCTGCACGGCCTGCTCGTACTGCACCACGGCCAGGTTCCGGCGTACTTCGGCCAGGTCGAGATTGGCCTGATTGCGCCCCCCGTCGAAGATCGGCAGGGAGAGGCTGGGCGCGAAGCTCCAGGCACGGTTGGCCCCTTTGAACAGGCCATCCAGTTCGTTGGAGGCCGTGCCGCCGAAGGCCGTCAGCCGGATGCTGGGGAAGAAGGCCGCCCGGGCGGCGCCAATCTGCGCGTTGGCGGCCCGCAACTGGTGTTCGGCCGCCGCGAGGTCGGGGCGCTGCAGCATCAACTCCGATGGCAGGCCGGCCTGCATCGGTGTCAACTGCCAGACCGCCTCGGCCTGGGCCGGGGTCTGCATCGGCGGCAATTCAGCCGGACTGCCCAACAGCAGATCCAGCGCATGGGCCTGCTGGTCGCGCAGCTGCTGCAGCTGGACAACCAACGAATCCGCCTGCGCCACCAGGGTCTGCACCTGCGTCAATTCCAGTCGCGATGCAGAACCAACCTCGAAGCGGCGTGTGAAGATGCGCAGGGATTCGCGCTGGCTGGCCGCACTCTCCTGCGCCAGGCGCAGGCGTTCGTCCACCTCGCGCAGGCCCAGGTAGGTATCGGCCACCTGCGCGATCAGGCTGAGCGTGGTGGCGCGACGGGCCGCGTCCGTGGCCAGGAAGCTTTGCAGCGCCGCCTCGTTGAGGCTGGCGAGGCGACCCCAAAAGTCGAGCTCCCAGCTGCTGACACCCAGGCCGACCTGGAACTGGCTGGCGGTGATGGCGTGGCCGGTGAGGCTCAGGTCGGCGGGGGTGCGGGCGCGCGCCGCCTCGGCGGACAGGCCCAGCGTGGGGTAGCGTGCGCTGCGCTGGATGCCGTAGGCGGCCTGCGCCTCCTGCACGCGCAGCACGGCCGTGCGCAGGTCGTGGTTGTGCGCCAGCGCCTGCTCGATCAGCCGCTGCAGCGCGGAGTCGGTGAAGTAGCCGCGCCATTCGAGCGCGGCGGCAGCAGCAGCGGGCGCCATGCCGGCGCCGTACTGTGCGGGTAGTGGCACGGCTGGGCGTTCGTAGGAAGGCGCCATCGAGGCGCAACCGGCCAGCAGCAGAGCGCTGGCCAAAGGGATAAGTCGGGATATCAGCATGCGTTCAACCGAGGATGTGGTAGCCGGCGTCCACGTAGAGCGTGCTGCCGGTAATGGCCTTGGCGCCATCGCCGGCCAGAAAAGTGCACAGTGCACCAACTTCGTCAATGTCCACCAAGCGGCGCAAAGGCGCGCGCTGCACGGCCTCTTGCAGCAGAGCATCGAAATCGGGGATGCCCGAGGCCGCGCGCGTGGCCAGCGGGCCTGGCGAGATGGCATTGACACGGATACCCTTGGGCCCGAGCTCGGCTGCCAGGTAGCGCGTGCTGGCCTCCAGCGCGGCCTTCACCGGCCCCATGAGGCCGTAGCCCGGGATCACTTCTTCCGCGCCCACATAGCTCATAGTCATCAGGCTGCCGCCCTGCGGCATCAGCGGCTCGGCCAGATGCGCCATGCGCGCAAAGGAATGGCAGGAGATGTCCATGGCCCGCGCGAAGCCCTCGCGCGAGCTGTCGACCACGCGGCCGTGCAGATCGCTCTTGGGTGCGAACGCGATGGAGTGCAGCACGAAGTCCAGCTGGCCCCATCGCTGCGCGATGGCGTCGAACACGGCCTCCATCTGGCCGGCTTGCTCGACGTCCAGCGGCAGCGTGATGGGGGCCTGCAGTTGCTGCGCCAAGGGCTCGACATGCGGGCGGGCCTTGTCGTTGAACCAGGTGAGGGCCAGTTCGGCGCCGGCATCGCGCAGGGCGCGTGCGCAGCCCCAGGCGATGCTCTTGTCGTTGGCGACGCCGACGACCAGGCCTTTCTTGCCTTGCAATGCGCCTGCCATTTACTTTTCCAGGACGTAGCTGCCGGGTGCATCCGCGGTGGCCGGGTAGGCGCTGCTGCCCATACGCGGCGGCTTGACTTGGGCACCCGAACGCGCGGCCAGCCATTGCTGCCAAGCCGGCCACCAAGAGCCCCGCACGGTGGAAGCCGCAGCCAGCCATTCATCCGGCGCCAGATAGGTACCCCCGGCCTCGCGGGTCAGCCACTGGTACTGGCGTTTCGACGTCGACACTGGGGGGTTGACGATGCCTGCGTTGTGGCCGCCGCTGGTCAGCACGAACGTGATCTCGGCCGGGCACAGGTAGTGCAGCTTGTGCACCGAGCGCCAGGGCGCGACATGGTCCGTGGCGGTACCCACCATGAAGGTCGGGAGTGTCAGGCTACCCAGCGAGACTGGACGGCCATCGACCGGATAACGGCCCTCGCTGAGGTCGTCGTTCAGGAACAGCCGCCGCAGGTACTGCGAATGCATGGTTGCCGGCATGCGCGTGGTGTCGGCGTTCCACGCCATCAGGTCGTTGAAACCGCTGCGGTCGCCGAGCAGGTAGTCGTGCACCAGGCGTGACCACAGCAGGTCGTAGGAGCGCAGCATCTGGAACGCGCCAGCCATCTGGCTGGCCTTCAAATAGCCGGTCTTGGCCATCTGCGCTTCGAGCAGGCTGACCTGGCTCGCGTCGATGAACAGACCCAGCTCGCCGGGCTCACTGAAATCGGTTTGTGCGGCAAAGTAGCTGGTGCTGGCTAGGCGCGTGTCGCCGTCGCGGGCCATGGCGGCGGCCGCGATGGCCAGCAGCGTGCCGCCCAGGCAGTAGCCGGCGGCATGCACTTTACGCTTGGGAAGAATCGCGTTGACGGCATCCAGCGCGGCGTGAAAGCCGTCGCGAAGGTAGTCATCCATGCCCAGGTCGTGCTCGGCCTCGCCGGGATTCTTCCAGGAAATGCAAAATACGGTGTGGCCTTGATCCACGAGGTACTTCACCAGCGAGTCATGCGGCGACAGGTCGAGGATGTAGTACTTCATGATCCAGGCCGGAATCAGCAGCACCGGCTCGGCGTGCACCAAGCCGGTGGCGGGCGCGTACTGGATCAGTGGCCGGGCGTGACAGCGACATCGCGGCCGACCGTGAAGCCGGTCTCCGGCCCGGTTCCAGTGACGGCCTGCTGCAGATCCTCGACCAGATGCTGCGCGCCACGCACGAGATTGGCGCCGAGTTCCTCGACCGTCCGGCGCAGCGCCAACGGATTGGTCGCCAATCGGTTGCCGGGCGAGAACATGTCTAGCCACTGCCGGGCCCAGAACGAGACCATGTTCTCGTGATGCCGGTCGACGCCACTCACGCCATGTGTCGCCGCATCCCACCACTGTTCGGTCAACAGGAAGGATTGCTGCCAGAGACAGAACGGCCATTTCCGCCACGCCGGATCAACGAAGCGTCGGTCTTGTGCCGGTGGCTCCACCAGCACCTGCTCATGGTCCGGTGCGGCTTGCAGGCGCGCGCGCATGTACTGACTCAGCGCCTGGGCTTGCGTGCCGGCCAACTGCGCCAGCGCCATCTGCTTGCCGGGCGAGTTGACCAGGTGCACAGCCCAGTCCTGCCAGGCCAGCAGCGCCGAGGCCGGCGAGAGCCCGCCAGAGGCTCGGGCCAGCAGGGCGTGGGCCTGCGCGTCAAGACGATCCGCCAGCGTCGCGCCTGGCAATGAGGATGTGGTTGCAGAGGTCATGCTTAGGATCTTGGGGCTTTTCCGGGGGATGGATTTGACATACATCAATCGATCATCTTTTAAATACCGACTGGCCGGTCGATAGTATACTGTTGCGCGACCACGATGACAACGGCGAACAGTCGCGGGGAGCAGGAAGCTGTGGGTAAAGTGTAGGCTTCTTCTTGCCTAGCGCACACCACCATGATCAACAACGATATTTCAGCAGCCTCACCTGGCGTCAGCGAGCCAGGTCCGCCACGCCGGCGCCTGCCTGCAGCCACGCGCGTCACGCAGATCCTCGACGCAGCGCTGCAGGTGTTCTCCGACAAGGGCTTCGCGTCCGCGCGCCTCGACGACATCGCCGAGGCGGCAGGCCTGTCCAAGGGCGGCGTCTACACGCATTTCGCCAGCAAGGAGGAGATTTTTGGCGCACTACTCAAGCGCCTGATCCAGCCGCCCATGCCGGCCGCTCCCGAGGCCCTGGCGGACGAAGAACCCGTGACCGTGGACCTGCTAGTGCGCCGTGTCGTGGAACCGATGTACCAATCCCTCGGTGATCCCTCAGTGCTGCAGGCCGTGCGCTTGCTGCTGGCTAACGGCACGCGCGTGCCGCAGGCCTTCGACCAATGGCACCAGACCATGTTTGAGCCGCACATCGCCGATGTGGCGCGCCTGCTCCAGCGTGGTGTCCGGCAGGGCACGCTGCGTCGCAGTGCTATTACGCATGCACCGCGGCTGATCCTGTCGCCTGGCATACATGCAATGCTCGACGGCGTGGTCCGCGGCCCGGTGGCCCCTGATGCGATAGCCGAATGGAAACGCCTTCATGTAGCGATGCTACGGGAGCTGCTGACGCCATAACGTGGCTTTGTCGCTCGGGGCTTGGAATATTCGCTTGGTGGAATGGAGGGCCTTTGGGCAGAAACCAAGCATTCAAAACTGATGTTTGGGTCGATACAGGTGAGGTCTGTGGTGTTGATGGAATAAGGAGGACTGTGGCGAATTTGCTCCCTAAGCAGAGCCGGAACCTCTTTCCCATCATTGCAGGAGAGAGCGAGGCGCAATCCGCATGACGTGGACGCAGGCCGAGAACGGGGCGAACAGGAGGCCGCATTGGAACTTAGACTACTGCGCTATTTCGTTGCGGTCGCGGAAGAACTGCATTTCGCGCGAGCGGCGGAGCGCCTTGGCGTCGAGCAATCGCCCGTGTCACGCGCGATGCGCCATCTCGAAGCCACGCTCGGCGTGCAGTTGTTCGACCGCAGTGCGAACCAGACGCGACTGACCAGGGCCGGTCAAGTGTTCCTTGGTGAGTGCCGGCGCGTGCTGGCTACCGTGGAGCAGGCGGTGAGTGCCGCAAAGGCGGCGGCACAGGGCTACCAGGGCTACCTGCGCATCGCCATCTGCGACAGTTTGGCACAGCCCCACATTGCCACCTTGCTGGCGCGCAGCCGCGAGGAAGAACCCGAGCTGGAGATTCGCGTCTTCGAGCTGCCTTTCGCGCAGCAACTCAAGGGCCTGCATAACGATCTGCTGGACATCGGTTTTGCGCTATCGGACGCGGTGACTGAAGGCCTTGTCGCCGAGCCCGTGTGGACCGATCCGCTGTCGGTGATTGTGCCCGTGCGCCACCCCTTGCTGGCACACGCGGAAGTGCCGCTGGATGACGCCTTGAAGTTTCCGCTGGTTCTATGCCATCCGGATGCAGGATCAGGCTGCCACCATCAAATCCAGGCTGTACTGCAAAGTGCGTCCATGCCGCTCAAGCTGGTAGATCAGGTGACGAGCTTAGGCGTAATGCTGACTCTGGTCGGTGCCGGTTACGGCATCGGTTTCGCCATTGCTTCGCAGGTGCAGACCCTGAACCGCCCCGACATAACCGTCCGCCCCCTGGCCGGCACGCCGCACATGCTGTCCACTTATCTGCTGCGCCGTGGCGCCGAACCCACTGAGCCGATGAAGCGGTTCCTGCAGCGCGCACGCCAGGAGTTCCTGTTAAAGGGAGATGAGCCGGCCTCGTGACGTTGAGCGCTCGGGTACATTGGCTATTGCTGGCTGTCCATGGCTCGCACTGGACCTGCTCGGAGCCCGCGTTGACCAAGGGTGGTTTTTCAGTCCATAATTACGTCCATCTCGGTTCGCCGAGTGCGGAAAACTCGTTATCAATCAACGAGTTGGGAACACGATAAGGTTCCCTTCACCCGCTCCACGCCGCCGCGCGGCGCGATCGTCCCGGGCGCGCCGGGGCGTTCGGCGCCCGCCAGTATGCGCCTCGCGGACCGCCGGTTCGGCCGCCCTCCGGTAAGATGCGCCGCGTCCGCCGCGCGTCGCAGGCGCGACCCGCGATGGACCCGCACCCTCCGTTTCCCCGGATCGTCCCGCCCCTCGTGCCGTCGGGGGCGCGTCGGTGCGCGACATGAAGCACGAGCACGTCCCGGTCCGCGCCGTGCTCCTCATCTGCGCCGCGACCGCCTGCTTCGCGGCGCTCGACGCGGTGATCAAGTTCCTGTCGGCGCGCCATCCGGTGCCGCTGCTCGTCTGGGCGCGCTGGACGATCCAGGCGATCGCGATCGTCGCCTGGCTCGCGCCGATGTCCGGGCTCGGGTTCCTGCGCACCCGGCGCGCCGGCAGCCACCTGGTGCGCGGCGGCGTGCTGATCGCCTCGTCGGTCGCGTTCGTCTACGCGCTGCGCGACCTGCCGCTCGCGAACGTCACGGCGCTCAACTACACGACGCCGACGATGGTCGTCGTGCTCTCCGTCGCCTTGCTGGGCGAGCGCGTGACGCCGGCGCGGATCGCGTTCGTGGCGGCAGGCGCGCTCGGGATGATCCTCATCGTGCGGCCCGGGAGCGACGTGTTCCGCGGCGCGTCGCTCCTCGCGCTCGCCTCGGCCGCCTGCTACGCGATGTTCCAGATCCTCACGCGCAGGATGGCGGACGAGGATCCCGGCGTGCTGCTCTTCTATCCCGCCGCCGTCGGCGCGATCGCGCTGGCGATTCCGGTGGCGTTCTCGCCCGGGCCGATCGCCATGCCGTGGACGCACGCCGCGATGCTGGTCGTCGGCGCCATGGTCGGCACGTTCGGACACTTCCTGTTCGTGCTCGCGTTCCAGCGGGCGGCGGCCTCCGCGCTCACCCCGTTCACCTACCTGCACCTGGTGTGGGCGACGCTGATCGGATGGACCGTGTTCGCGACGTTTCCCGACGGCTACGCGTTCGCCGGCATCGCGATCATCGCCGGAAGCGGCCTGCTGATCACGCTCCACGAGCGACGCCGATCGTCGCCTTCGCCGTCGGCACGGCGGTCCGCGGACGCCGGATGACGTAGAATCGGAGGCCCGCGCAGGTGCGCGTCCCGCGCGGATTTCCTCCTCGCCATCCTCCGGAAGACCCCTTGAGCACGAAACAGCGCATCGGCATCGTCGGCGCCGGCCTCATGGGCCACGGCATCGCGAAGAACCTGGTCGAGAAAGGCTTCCCGCTCGTCGTGCGCGCGCATCGCAACCGCGCGCCGATCGACGACCTCGTGAAGCGCGGCGCGAAGGAAGTGCCGACGAACGCCGACCTCGCGCGGAACGCCGACATCGTGATCCTGTGCGTCACCGGCGCCCCGCAGGTCGAGGAGGTGATCTTCGGCCCGGAGGGCGTCGCGGGCGCGGCGCAGCCAGGGCTCATCGTCGTCGACACGTCGACCTCCGAGCCGGCCACGACGACGAGGATGCGCGAGGCGCTCGCGGCGCGGGAGGTGCGCTTCGTCGACGCGCCGCTGGCGCGCACGCCTGTCGAGGCCGAGCAGGGGCGGCTCAACACCATGGTCGGCGCCGACGACGCGACCTTCGCCGAACTGAAGCCGGTGCTCGCCGCGTACTGCGAGAACATCGTCCACGCCGGTCCGCCGGGCCACGGGATCGTGCTGAAGCTCATCAACAACTTCATCGCGCAGGCCATCTGCACGGCGACCGCCGAGGGCGTCGCCGCGGCGGCGAAGTCGGGACTGTCGATCCGCAAGCTCCACGAGGTGATCTCGGCGGGCGCGGTCAACTCGGGCCTGTTCCAGATGCTGGTGGGGCGGATGCTCGAGGGCGGCGACCTCACCGGGCTCCGGTTCACGCTGTCGAACGCGGCGAAGGACCTGCGCTACTACACGCACTTCACCGAGTCGATGATGCTGCCGTCGGTGGTCGGCGAGGCGGTGCACCAGAGTCTCGTCACCGCGAACGCGCTGGGCTTCGGCGACCGCTACGTCGCCTCGCTGATCGAGGCGCAGGAGCGGATCGGCAACGTGAAGATCGTGCCGCGATGACGGATGTCCTCCGGTCCCCGATGACGGCCGGCGATCGGACGGCGAGACGATGACCCCCGACGACTATCTCGAGTTCGCGTACCGGACGGTGGTCGACGCCGGCGCGGCGACGCTGCCGCACTTCCGCGTGCCGATCGCGGTCGACGACAAGGGCGGAACCGGGTACGACCCGGTCACGGCGGCCGACCGGGACGCGGAGGCGGTGATCCGCGCGGCGATCGCAAAGGCGTTTCCCGACCACGGCATCCGCGGCGAGGAGCACGGGTTCGAGCGCGGAGCCTCGCGCTACACCTGGGTGATCGATCCGGTGGACGGCACGCGAAGCTTCATCACCGGCCAGTTGCACTGGGGAATGCTGGTCGCGCTGCACGACGGCGATCGCGTCGTCTGCGGCGTGTCGCACCAGCCCTACGTCGGCGAGACCTTTCTCGCCGCCGCGGGCGGGCCCGCGCGGTTCCGGCACGCGGGGACCGAGCGCGCTCTCGCGACGCGCCGGTGCGCCGAGCCGGGCGAGGCGATCCTCGCGTCCACGTCGCCGGACATCTTCGACACGCCGGCCCGCGCCGCGTCGTTCGCCCGCCTGCGCGCGCGGGTGCGGCTCACGCGCTTCGGCGGCGACTGCTACGCGTACTGCCTGCTCGCGATGGGCCTCATCGACGTGGTGGTCGAATCCGGCCTGCACGCCTGGGACATCCAGGCGCTGATTCCGATCGTCGAAGGCGCCGGCGGCGTCGTCACCGCGTGGGACGGCGGCCGCTGCGACGAGGGCGGCGACGTCGTCGCGTGCGGCGATCCCGCACTCGCGCCTCGGGTCCGCGCACTGCTGCGGGGCGCGTGAGGTTCCTCGTCCTCGGCGGCACGAGGTTCCTCGGCCGGCACCTGGTCGACGCCGCGGTCGAGCGCGGCCACACGGTCACGACGTTCACGCGCGGGCAGTCGCCGACGCACGAGCACCCGGCCGTCCTGCCGCTCGGCGGCGACCGCGACCCGCGCGCGGGCGAGGGCCTCGCGGCGCTCGCCTCCGGCACCTGGGACGCGGCGTTCGACCTCTCCGGCTACGTGCCGCGCATCGTCGACGCGTCCTGCGAACTGCTCGGTGCGCGCGTGCGCCGCTACCTGTTCGTGTCGACCCAGTCGGTGTACGCGGACAGCGCGACGCCCGGCATCGGCGAGGACGCCGCCCGCGAGAAGCTCGCCGATCCGGCGAGCGAGGACGTCGCCGCCCACTACGGGGCGCTGAAGGCCGCCTGCGAGGACCGCGTGCTCGCGCGCTACGGCGGGAACGCGACGATCGTGCGGCCGGGGCTCATCGTGGGCCCCCACGACCCGACCGACCGGTTCTCGTACTGGGTCGCGCGCTTCACGCAGCCGCGGGTGCTGGGCGAGCGCGACGACGAGGCCGCGGTGCCCGCGCCGCCGGAGCGGCCGATCCAGCTGATCGACGCGCGCGACCTCGCGGCCTGGATGGTGTTGCTCGCGGAAGGCGACGTCGGCGGCACGTACAACGCGACGAGTCCTGCCGGCCGGTTCACGATGCGCGATGTCATCGACGCCGCGACGCTGCTGCGCCGTGTCGATACGCCGTCGCCGGTGTGGATCGACGAGGACGTCCTGCGTCGTGCCGGGATCGCGCCCTGGTCCGAACTGCCGCTGTGGCTGCCTTCGGACGATCCGACGCACGCGGGATTCTTCGCGGTCGACGCCTCGCGCGCGGCCGCGGCGGGGCTCACCGTGCGCCCGCTGACCGCAACCGTCGCGGACACCGCCGCGTGGCTCGGCGGCCGCTGGCGGCCCGACGCGTGGCAGAAGGTGCTCACGGTCGAACGCGAGCGGCGCCTGGTCGCGCTGCAGGCCGACCGGGACTGACGCAGGGGGTCGCGGCGGGCGGCGCGGCTCAGTCCGCCCGCGACCGGTCGCGGTACAGGAACGCGACCAGCAGCGCGAGCAGCAACACGAGGACGGCGTCGAAGGCGATCTGCTTCGCCACGAGCGTGCCGGGCATCGGCTGCACCGCGTAGTAGATGAGGTAGGTCGGCGCGATCGTGAGCAGCACGACCGCGATGCCGAAGCGCAGGCCCTGCCCGAGCCAGTCCGCCTGCCGGACGCCCTTCGAGTAGATCCAGGTGAACGCGCCGGCGAGCAGCACGTGCGCGAGGATCATGTAGTGGAAGTAGCCCTGTGCGTCCGCGGGCGCGCGCATCATCGCACCGAGTTTCGCGTAGTCGTCGCCGAGCATCGCGCCGTGGACCGCGAAGCTGCCGGCCATCCACGCGATGAACACGACCGCCCAGGTGGTGACGAAACGTCTGTCCATGTCGTCCTCCGTCGATCGCGGCCGGGATCGGCCGTCCTGCCGCCCGATGCGCGCGAGCGCTACGCCGCGCGCTCGGCCTCGCGCTTCAGCGCTTCGTTCATCGCGACGAATCCGCGGCGTGTCGTGTCCTCGAGCGCGGGACGGAAGCGCGGCACCAGCAGGCCCGAGAACTGCTCGCCGTGCTCGAAGGTCGTCCTCGTGCGGCCGTGCGCGACCAGCCGGAACCAGTGTTCGCCGTCGAAGAGGCCGGGAATCAGCAGCTTGCCCTTCCAGCGCAGTTCGCGTTCCGGCTCGAGCGCGACGATGACCGGACGGAAGCGCATCGGGCGGCCCCCGGGGGGCTCGAGCGACACGACGAGGCTCGCGCCGATCTCCGGCGCGCCCGCAATCGCGCGCACGAACGGATTCCAGCGCGCGTAGCCCGCGAAATCGCACAGGATGCGCCAGACGCGATCGGCCGCGGCACCGATGTCGATCGCGGTGTCGATGCGGTGGGTGCGCGCCGCGGCGATCATCGGCGAGCCGCGGCGCGTGACGTCATCGCGTTCCCGACAGGAGGCCGCGCCACTCGTGGACCGGCGGCAGGCCGCCCATCGCGATCGCCGCGACATAGGCGAGCGCGACCCCTGCCGCGACGAGCCCGATCGTCCGCATCCACGACGCGGACGCGCGCGCGGAGTCCGCGGAGCGGCCCGCGAACGCCCAGGCGGGCGCCGGCGACAGCAGGAAGACGGCGAGCGCGAGCGGCCAGAGGCCGCGCGAGGCGAGCAACACCGCGACGAGCGCGGCGGAGATCGCCCAGGTCCGGGTCAAGGGGCTCATCGCGGCCTCCGGTGCGGCGCGCCACGGCGCCGTCGCGGCGATGATACTCCCGCGGTCTCCGGGAGCGCGCGGGGTGCCACCGGTCCACGGCCTTCGCGCAGGAGGGGGCTTGACGCGGGCCCTAAATTGGATGTATGATCCATCCAATGAAAAAGGGGACGACGATGCCGGAGCGAACCTATTCGATGGAGACGCGCGCCGCGCAGGCGGAGGCGACGCGCGAGCGGATCGTGCGGGCCGCGGTCCGGCTGCACGCCGAACGCGGGGCCGTGGCGACCCCGTTCGCGGCGATCGCGCGGAAGGCGCGGGTATCCCCGCAGACCGTCTACAACCACTTCCCCGACCTGGGCGCCCTGATCGGCGCCTGCACCGGACACGTGGCCGCGCTCGCGCCGCACGTCGACGAGGGCTCGTTCCGGGCGGGCGTCACCGCCGCGGACCGACTGCGCCTGCTCGCACGCGCGATCTACGCGCGGATCGAGTACTTCGCGCCCTGGCTGCGGCAGGGCTACCACGACGCCGCGAAGATCCCCGAACTCGCCGCGGTGTTCGCGCGGTCGGACGACGAGGTGCGCCGCCTCGCGGTCGCCGCGCTGGCGCCCGACCGCGAGAGCCTCCCGGGTTTCACCGACGCCGCGTTCGTCCTGCTCGACTACCCGGCGTGGAAGACGCTCACGCGCGGACGCTCGACCGGCGACGCCGCGCACCTCGCGGGCGAGGGTCTCGCCGACCTCGTGCCGCGCCTCACCCGACCCCTCCGAAAGGCCCACCGATGAACGAATCGCGCACCAGCGTCGACGAGATCGCCGACGGCATCTATCGCATCAGCACGCCGGTTCCGCCGAGTGCCGCATCCGGCGGCTTCACGTTCAACCAGTACCTGATCCGCGACGAAGCGCCGCTCCTGTTCCACACCGGGCCGCGCAAGATGTTCGACGCGGTGCGCGAGGCGATCGATCGCGTGCTGCCGGTCGAATCGCTGCGCTACGTCTCGTTCTCCCACGTCGAGGCGGACGAGTGCGGATCGCTCAACCGCTTCCTCGCGCTCGCGCCGCGCGCGGAGCCCTTGTGCGGGCGCGTCGCCGCGATGGTGTCGATCGGCGATCTCGCGGACCGCGCGCCGGTCGCGCTCGGGGACGGCGAGTCGCTGTCGCTCGGCCGGCATGAGGTGCGCTGGCACGACACGCCGCACCTGCCGCACGGCTGGGAGTGCGGTTTCCTGTCCGAGACGACGACCCGCACGCTCCTGTGCGGGGACCTCTTCACGCAGTTCGGCGACCGGCATCCCGCGCTCACCGGGAGCGACATCCTCGAGCCGAGCGAGGCGGGGCGGCAGAAGATGGATTACTACGCGCACGCCCCGGACACCGGTGTCCTGCTCGAGAAGCTCGCCGACACCGCGCCGGCGACGCTCGCGTGCATGCACGGCTCCGCGTGGCGGGGCGACGGCGGCGCGCTGCTGCGCGCGCTCGCCGCTCGCCTGGGCCCGCCGGTGTCGCTCAGAGCTCGCGCTTGAGCAAGCGGTCGATCGAGAACGGCCCGCCGCCGTTCGCGACGAAGACGAGTGTGATCATCGCCCACAGGATCGACTTCTCGGCGCCCGCGAGCCCCTGTCCCTGGACGACCCAGTGGAAGTAGACGGTGACGAGCAGCACGACCGTCGCGCCGGCCGCGACGAACCGGGTGAACAGTCCCGCGGCGAGCATCAGGCCGCCGACGAACTCGGTGACGGCGAGGAGCGGCGACCAGAGCGAACCGGGGAAAAAGCCCAGGCTCTCGACCATCCCGGCGGCCTTCATCGGCGCCTGGATCTTCGGCCAGCCGTGCACCGCGAGGATCAGGCCCGCGCACACGCGCATCAGCACCAGCGACAGCGACGAAAGGGGGCCGTAGAGGCTCCCCAGGGCGGGTACGAGCAGACGGCTGCGGTCGATCGGGGACATCGGTGGCGGGCTCCCTGGTTCGGCCCGCCCGGCGGGCAGGCCACGCCGATGGACCGCGCTGGCCTCCCGATGGTTCCTCGATCGTCCGCGGCCGTCGCGGGACGACGCGCTGCCCGCAGCGCCGACACCGCGCGTCCCGAACCCGCCGCGGGATCACTCCGGAACGCTCGCGCCCGATCCGCCCATCTCCGCCGGCAGGTCGTGGAGCTTGGGCAATCCATCGCGCATCGGGAGCCGGGTCTCGTGGTAGTTCACGTGCACGGCCGGCCGGAACGGAAAATCCGGGATCACGGCGGCATAGACGTCGGTGAGATTCCAGTGCGGATGGTGGGTGAACAGGTGGCCGCCGCAGTTGCGGCACCAGCTGCGCTCGCTGCGCGGCGTCTTGTGGAACGTGCCGATCGATTCGGCGCCCTGCGTCACCTCGAGCGCGCCTGGCTTCCAGAGCGTGAAGGCATTGACCGGCCCGGCCGACCAGTGGCGGCAGGAGTCGCAGTGGCAGTAGCCCATCGCCTCCGGCTCGCCGGTGACCGTGAAGCGGACCGTTCCGCAGAAGCAGGCGCCCTGCCAGGTCGGTGGTGTGTTCTTCGCGGCCGGCGTGGGGGCCGCGGACGCATGCGCGTGGAGTTTGTCGTCAGGAACCATCGTGTCTCACCTCGGTTGAACGTCGGGAAAGCGCCCGACACGACCTCCGCCCGTTCGGGGGATTGGGGTCAGGAGACTGGGGTCAGGGAGACTGGGGTCAGAGCCGCAATTCCGGGGAGACTGGGGTCAGCGGGGAGACTGGGGTCAGAGCCGCAATTCAGATTTCGGCTCTGACCCCGGAAGCTCGGATT
>JAGVUU010000312.1 GCA_019136105.1 Gammaproteobacteria bacterium | reverse complement strand
AATCGATCGCGCAAGGCCGTGAGCGAGTTGGTCGCCGACATGAACTGCTTGCGGAACGCTGCTTCGTCGCCGAACAGATGCTCGTCGAGCAGGGTGGAGAGACCGTAAAGCTCCATTAGCGAGTTCTGCAGCGGCGTTGCGGTCAGGAGCAGTTTTCGACGACCGTTGAAGGTTCGCCGCAGCGTCTGGCCGGTGCGGTTGTTGGCGCGATGTGCGTTGCGGAGCTTGTGGGCTTCGTCGATCACCACCAGGTCCCAGGCAATCGCGCGCATTTCCAGTTCGAGCCTGGCCGCGAACTGGTAGGAGACGATGACGACCTGCTTGCCGGCGAGGCCTTCAAGGGTGGAAAGCGCTGTCCCTGCGCGAAGCTTGCGAAGGCTGACGGCGTCGAGCACCGTGGCTCGCAACGCGAACTTGTCCCACAACTCTTGCGCCCATTGTTTGCGCAGACTTGCGGGGCAGATCACCAGCAGTCGGCGGCGACGTTCTGCCCAGTACTGGCAGAGCACCAGCGCCGCTTCGATCGTTTTGCCAAGGCCAACCTCGTCGGCCAGCAACACGCCTTGCTGGATCGGGTTACGCAGCGCAAACAGCGCAGCGTCGATCTGATGGGGGTTCAGATCGACGCTTGCATCGAACAGCGACTGGGACAGGCGATTGACTCCGTCAGTGTCGTGGCGCCGAGTCAGTTCGTATGCGTAGTATTTGGCGTGGTACGCGGAGATCACTTGAGTTTCATGGGCTTTCCGCCTTCTACTGCTCGCTCAGCTCTCGAACATCACCTGGCCCTCGACCAGCGTGTAGCGCACCTTGCCGGGCAGCTCCATGCCGAGGAAGGGCGTGTTCTTGCCCTGGCTGCGCAGGCCCTCGCGCGTGATCTTGACGTGCGCGGCCGGGTCGAACACGCACACGTCGGCACGCGCGCCCGGCGACAGGTGCCCGGCCTTGGTGATGCCGACGATCTTCGCCGCGTCGGAGGTGATGCGCGCGAGCCCGTCGAGCAGCGGCAGTCCCGCGGCGTCCGCCCACTTCAGCGTCAGCGGCAGCAGCAGCTCGAGGCCGGTGGCGCCGGGCTCGGACTCCGAGAACGGCGTCTGCTTGGCGTCGTCGTCCACCGGGGTGTGGTCGGAGCACAGTGCGTCGATGCGCCCGTCGGCGAGGCCCCTGGCGAGCGCCTCGCGGTCGCGCTGGCTGCGCAGCGGCGGGACGAGGTGGCAGTTGGGGTTGAAGTAGCCGATGTCCATGTCGCACAGGTGCACATGGTTGATCGACACGTCGCAGCTCACGTCCATGCCTTCGGCGCGCGCCTGGTCGATGAGCGCGAGGCCGGCCGCGGAGGACAGGCGGGTGATGTGCAGGCGGGCGCCGGTGAGGCGCGCGAGCTCGAGATAGGTGTACAGCGCCACGGTCTCGGCGGCGACCGGGATGCCGGACAGGCCGAGGCGGGTCGACACCTCGCCGTCGTGGGCGTGGCCCACGCGTGACAGGAAGGGCGCCAGCGGCTGCAGCCAGACGCGGAAGCCGAAGGTGGCGGCGTACTGCAGCGCGCGCATCAGCACGGTGTTGTCCACCACCGGCACGTTGGCCTGCGAGAAGGCGACGCAGCCGGCCTCGACCAGCTCGGCCATCTCCGACAGGCGTTCGCCCTTGAGACCGAGGGTGAGGGCACCGACCGGGTAGATGTGGGCGCGGTTCAGCTTCTTGGCGCGGTAGGTCAGCATCTCGACCAGGCCGGGCTCGTCGAGCGCGGGGTCGGTGTCGGGCGGGATCGCCAGGCTGGTGACGCCGCCGGCCATCGCCGCCTCCATCTCGGATTCGAGCGTGGCGCGGTATTCGTAGCCGGGCTCGCGCAGGCGCGCGGCGAGGTCGATGAAGCCGGGAGCGACGACCAGCCCGCTGGCGTCGATGGTGCGCTCGGCCTTGAAACCGTCGGGCGCAGCGCCGAGGGCGACGATCTTGCCGCCGGAGACATAGACGTCATGCACCGCGTCGACGCGGTTGGCCGGATCGACGACGCGGCCGTTGGAGATCAGGATGTTCATGCGTGAGTCCTTGTTCCTGTGCTGTCCGCGGCTTCAGCGGCTGCCGAGCATGCTCATCACCGCCATGCGCACGGCGATGCCGAAGGTGACCTGGGGCAGGATGACCGCCTGCGCGCCGTCGGCCACCGCGGAGTCGATCTCGACGCC
>JAGVUU010000283.1 GCA_019136105.1 Gammaproteobacteria bacterium | reverse complement strand
AAGACTGCAGGGACAGGTGGACGACGGCACCGCGGACCTCCTCACGGTGTCGCTCGAGCGATTGCGGCTGCGCGAATGCCGTGAACGCGCGACGCTTTGCGTGGAAATCGGCGTGCGCCTGCGCCTGACCGAGGCGACGACCGGTGCCCCGCGCCTGGAGGAGCGGCTCACTTATTCCGCACCCTACCCGCCCGGCGATCCGTTCAAGGCCGGGACGCGCTTGTACGAGCGCCTCGTCCGGCCCACTTCCCGATGCACGGCGCTCGCCGACTGGTGCGGGCCCTACGGTCCGCAGTTGCTCGAAGAGGAAATCCGCCGTGGCTTCGACACCATCGCCGCCCAGCTCGCCCGCGATCTCCTGACGGCGTCATCCGGCCGGGAGACGACACCGTGAGCGACGCGCGCCTGCATGCCGGCAGGACGCCGGGCCTCGCAAGCCGCGGCGCGGCAACCGTGCTGTGCACGGCCGCGTGCTTCGGATTGCCGGCGCTCGTCGCCACGGTGCAAGCGGAATCAGCGGTGGCGCTGTGCCGCGACCCGGCCGCCGGGAGCGCTGCCGTCCGGGCGTTCTGCAGCGGCCTCGAGGGGGAATCCAGCCGCATGGTCGAACCGCGCCGTTGCCCACCTCGAGCTCGGCAACCTGCAGGCGGCCCGCGCCGACATCGATCGCGCCGCGCAACTTGCGCCCGGCGAGCGCGACATCATCGAGAATCGCATCGTGATCGCGCACCGGTCCGGTGACTGGCCAACGGTGGTCAGTGACACCTCGAACCTCCTCGAACAGTTCCCGAACGATGTGGCACTGCGGCTCGAGCGAGGCAAGGCCCTCGCGACACTCGACGCCTTCGAGACGGCGCGCGACGATTTCGATCGCGCGGTCGTGCTGGCTCCGTCGGCGGAGGCGTACTACTTCCGTGGGCGGACCCACTACGAGCTCGGCAACGACGATGCCGCCATCTACGACTACAGCAAGGCGATCGAGTTCGACCCGAAGCTGGCCGATGCCTACCGGCGGCGCGCCTTCTCCGAGTACCGGCAGCAGCGCTACCTCGGCGCGGCGCAGGACTGTGCCGAATATGCGCGCCAGCGGCCCGACGACAGCGAGGGCTACTATTGCCGCGGCATCATGCTGAGCCGGGCGGGCGACCACGACGCCGCGATCGCCGAGTACGAACGGGCCATTGCACGCGCCAAGTCCGCCGAGGCCGCCGGCAATGCCTGGTATGGGATCGGGGTGAGCCACGAACGAGCCGGGCGCATGGCGGAGGCCGTCACCGCGTATCGCACGACGCTCACGGTGTACCCGGAGCAGGCGCAGGCCAGCGCAGCGCTCGATCGCCTCACCCGGCAGAAGTGACGGACTGCGCTGCCGGGCTTCGCGCGCAATGAGCTAAGCTCTGCACCCGATCCCCGCTCATGCCGGTGCCCGCCATGCTCCCGACCGTTCGCACGGCCGCCCTCCTCCTCGCACTGCTCGTCCTCGGCGCCTGCCAGCACGAGCCGCCGCGCACGGAGGCGACCGGCAGCGTCGCCATCGTCAAGCCGCCCGCGGGCGTGGCGGCGGCCCATCCGATCGCCGTCGAGGCGGGCCTCGAGATCCTGCGCGCGGGCGGTAGCGCGGTCGATGCCGCCGTGGCCGTGCAGGCCGCGCTCGGCCTCGTCGAGCCGCAGAGTTCCGGGCTGGGTGGCGGTGCGTTCCTGATGCACTACGACGCACAGACCAAGCGCGTCACGGCCTACGACGGCCGCGAGGCCGCGCCGCGCGGCGCGACCCCGGACATGTTCCTCGACGAACAGGGTCAAGCATTGTCCTATGCCGACGCCGTCACCAGCGGCCGCGCAACCGGCGTGCCCGGGGCGATCGTCATGCTCGGCGTGGCGCACCAGCAGCACGGCCGGCTGCCGTGGTCGCAATTGTTCGCCGGCGTCGAGCAAACGGCCGACGAAGGTTTCGTGGTGCCGAAGCGGCTCGCGCGCTTCGCCAGCAGCCAGTTCCGCCAGGCCACGCTGCCCGACGCGCGGGCGATGTTCGGCAAGCCGGATGGCTCCACCGTGCAGGCCGGCGAGACGCTGCGCAACCCCGCGTATGCGGCCACGCTGCGCGTCATCGCCGGCCACGGTCCCCGCGCGCTGCTCGAACCGCCACTCGCCGAGCAGATCATCGCGCGCACTCACGCGGAGCCGAGACCCGGCACGCTCGCACCGATCGACTTCGCGTCGTACCGCCCGCGGCAGGGCGAGCCGCTGTGCCGACCGTACCGCGTGTACGTGGTGTGCGTCCCGCCCCCGCCGTCGAGCGGCGTGTCGCTGCTGCAGATGCTCGCGATCCTCGAGCACACCGACATCGCGAAGCGCGGCCCGGACGATCCGCAGGCGTGGTTCCTGTTCGCGGAGGCGAGCCGGCTCATGTACGCCGACCGCGACCGCTACGTGGCCGACCCGGCGTTCGTCGCGGTGCCCGTGAACGGGCTGCTCGATCCTGCTTACGTCGCCGGCCGCGCCAGGCTCATCGGCGAGCGAGCCGGCGACCCGCCCGTCGCGGGTGAGCCGCCGCAACTCGCAGCCGGAGCCCAGTTCGGCGAGGACGCGACGCAGGAGGTTGCGGGCACGAGTCACTTCGTCGTCGTGGACGGCGAGGGCGACGTGGTGTCGATGACCACCTCGGTCGAATCGCTGTTCGGTTCCGGCCGCGCCGTCGGCGGGTTTTTCCTCAACAACCAGCTCACGGATTTCTCGTTCGTCGCGGTCGAGAACGGCCGGCCGGTGGCGAACGCCGTGGCGCCCG
>JAGVUU010000156.1 GCA_019136105.1 Gammaproteobacteria bacterium | reverse complement strand
TTGTCCGCCTTCACGATCTTGTAGGGCACCATCTCGACGTCCTTCTGCACGACCTTGTCGTCGTAGCGGCGGCCGATCAGGCGCTTGATCGCGTACAGGGTGTTCTGCGGGTTGGTGACCGCCTGGCGCTTGGCGGACTGGCCGACCAGCACCTCGTCGTCCTTGGTGAAGGCGACGATCGAGGGGGTCGTACGGTCACCCTCGCTGTTCTCGATCACGCGCGGCTTGCCGCCGTCCATGATCGCTACGCAGGAGTTGGTGGTGCCGAGGTCGATGCCGATGACTCTTGCCATGGAAGGGACTCCGTCCAATCAGGAATTCGATGACCGGCTAGGTGGGGGCCGGCCGCGGGGGATTCAAGTCAGTTCGCGGGAGGATCCGGCTCGCGGGCCACGAGCACCCGGGCGGGGCGCAGCAGGCGGCCGTTCAGCACGTAGCCCTTCTGGACGACGGCCAGGACGGTGCCGGGCGGCTGGTCGGCCGAGGGCTGGGTGGCCATGGCCTCGTGGAATTCGGGGTTGAAGGGCTGGCCGGCGGGATCGACCACGCTCAAGCCCGACTTTTCGAAGGCCCGGTTCAGCAGACGGAGGGTGGCCTCCATACCCTCGAGCAGGCGGGCCGGCTCGGCGGACGACCCGGCGGCAATGCCGAGTTCCAGGCTGTCGCGCACCTCGAGGAGCTCGCCCGCGAACCGCTCGATCGCGTACCGGCTGGCCGCCTCGACGTCGCGCTGGGCCCGCTTGCGGACGTTGTCTGTCTCGGCGACGGCACGCAGGTAGCTGTTCCAGTGCTCGTCCGCCCGGGTCCGGGCCTCGGCGAGTTCGGCCTCCAGGGTGCCGGGACTGGTGGCGCCGGCCGCCTCGGCGGGCGCTTCCTGGATCTGGCCGTCGGTCTCGGATGAATGGGTCATGTCACCGTGCCTGGGGTCAAGGAAGAACTCTCTCCGCCGCGGTCCCGTGGAGCCGCGGGGAAGCGACTGTCGCGGGATATCGGGCCTAGCGGCGTGAATTCAAGGCCGAGCCGAGCAGCCGGGCCGTGACGTCGACGATGGGGATCACCCGCTCGTACGCCATGCGCGTCGGGCCGATCACGCCGAGCACGCCGACCGTCTCGTTGTCGAGCGCGTACGGCGCCGTGACGAGGCTGCAGTCGTCGAGGATCTGGTAGCCGGACTCCTGGCCGATGAAGATCTGCACGCCCTCGGCCTTCAGGCTCAGGTCGAGCAGGTTGAGGATGTCGCGCTTGGCCGTGAAGGCTTCGAACAGCCGCCGCAGCTTGTCGACGTTCGACAACTCCGCGAACTCCATGAGGTTGGTCTCGCCGGCGATCACGTACTCGGGCTCGCCACGGTCGCCCTCCCCCAGCATCTGCTGCGCGACGGTGATGGCGTCGAGCATCAGCTGGTTCAAGCGCTCGCCGGTCTGCTTGAGCTCGCCCACGAGGTCCTCGCGCACCGAGCGCAGCTCCTTGCCGGCGAACTGCTGGTTGAGGAAGTTGGCGGCGCGCCGCAAGTCCTCGGCCGAGTAGTAGCGCTCGAGCTGGACGATGCGGTTCTGCACATCGCGGCCGTTCACCACCATGACCGCGAGCACGCGATTGTCGGAGAGCGGCAGGAACTCGATCTGGCTCAGCGACTGATGGGGCTGGCGCGGGATGGTCACGACTCCCGCAAGGTGCGTGATCGACGACAGCAACTGCGACGCGACGGACACCAGCGCCTTCGGGTCGCGGTCGTGCTCGTGCTCGAGCCGGCTGCGCAGTTCCTCGATGACGTCTTCGACGCCCCCGGGGCGCCGCTGGCGCAGCAAGGTGTCGACGAAGAAGCGGTAACCCTTGTCCGTGGGAACGCGGCCGGCCGACGTGTGCGGCGAGGTGACGAAGCCGTACTCCTCGAGGTCGGCCATGACGTTGCGCACGGTGGCCGCGCTCAGGTTCAGGCCCGAGTCGCGCGACAGCGTGCGCGAACCGACCGGCTGGCCTTCGCGGATGTAGCTCTCGACGAGGACCCGGAGCAGGTGCTGGGCCCGGTCGTTGAGCACGTCGTCGGTCATTTCGCGCGCCATCCCCTCATGTGACCCCTGCGGCGGGTCACGATTTTCCGTGGACAATCATCAAGCTAGCAACGCGGTTTCGCGGAAGTCAAGGGCGGCGAATCGGTGCGTTTGCGTGCGAATGCCAACTGGCTTGGCGCAACGCCTGCGTGCTAAAAGACGCGTGAGCATGAGCACAGACAATACTGTCTATTCCACTGTCGCCCTGGCCGGGCGCGCATCCGACACGCGGGTCGGCGAGGCCATGCTGGCGCTCGCCGCCCACCTGCTCGAGCGCGGCCGCCACGTGCTGGCGGCCGACAGCGTCGGGATCGATTTCGGCCTGCTGCCGGTCAGCCGGGTGCCCGAGAGCGAACTGGCCAAGGCGGCCGACCTGCTGGTTGCAGTCGGTGGCGACGGCACCATGCTCCACACCGCGCGCATGGCAGCCGCCGAGGGCGTGCCCGTGCTCGGCATCAACCGCGGCCGCCTCGGCTTCCTGGCCGACGTCGGCCCCGACCGCATGCTCGAGAGCGTGGACGACGCGCTCGAAGGCCGCTGCCTGCCCGAGACCCGCATGCTGCTCGAGGCCCAGGTGCAGTTCAGCGGCCAGCAGATCTCGGCGCTCGCGCTCAACGACATCGTCGTCGCCAAGCGCGAGACCGGCCGCATGCTCGACCTGCGCACCTGGGTTGACGGCACCTACGTCAACACGCACGGCGGCGACGGTTTCATCGTCTCCACCTCGACGGGCTCCACCGCCTACGCCCTCTCGTGCGGCGGCCCCATCGTCCACCCGAGCCTGGCCGCCATCGTGCTGGTGCCGATCTGCCCGCACACACTCTCCGACCGCCCGATCGTGGTGGGCGCCGAGAGCATCGTCGAGATCGAACTCGCCGACCGCTTCGAGGCGCGCGCCCAGGTGGTCTGCGACGGCATGGTGCTGAGCGAGCTCGAACCTGGCGAGCGGCTCAGGGTGTGCCGCGCCGTCATCAGTGCAACGCTGCTCCACCCGCCGGATCACGACTATTACCGGATCCTGCGCTCCAAGCTGCACTGGGGCCGCGGCGGGCGCGCTGCCCAACCGCCCGCCGGCTGAACACGCCGCCATGCTGACCCACCTGCAGATTCGCGACTTCGCGATCGTCGAAGCCGTTGAGCTCGAACTGCACCGCGGTTTCACCGTGCTCACCGGCGAGACCGGCGCGGGCAAGTCGATCCTGGTCGACGCGCTGCTGCTCGCGGTGGGTGGACGCGCGGACAGTGGTGCCGTCCGGCACGGCGCCGACCGCGCCGAAGTGACGGCGACCTTCGCCGTGGCGGGCAACGCCGGCGCGCTGGCGTGGCTCGATGAACAGCAGGTGGCGCACGACGGGGAGGTCATGCTGCGGCGGAGCGTCGGCACGGACGGCCGCAGCCGGGCCTACGTGAACGGCCAGGCCATGCCGGTGCAGGCGCTGCGCGCCCTGGGCGAACTGCTCGTCGACGTGCACGGCCAGCTCGAGTTCCAGTCGCTCGCCCGGCGCAGCTACCAGCGCGACCTCGTCGACGAAAGTGGCGGGCTGCAGGCGGACTGCACGGCCATGCGCACCGCATTCAGGCGCTGGCGGGAACTGGACCTCGAACGGCAGGCGTTCGAGCAGCGCGGACGTGACCGTGAGGCGCGGCTCGACTTGCTCGAACACTACGTCACAGAACTCGACGCGCTCGATCCCAAGGTGGATGAACCGCGCCACCTCGCCGAGGAGCGACGGCGCATGGCCGCGCTCGGCCGGCTCGTGGAGGGCACTTCGCAGGTCGAAGACCTCCTTGCGGGCGACAGCGGCGACGTGGCTGCAGCCCTCGGGCGCGCTCAGAACGTGATCCGGCAACTGGCCTCGCTGGACCCTGCGCTTGCGGAAACCGAACGGCTGCTCGACGAGGCTGCCATCGCGTGCCGCGAGGCCGTGGCCGGGCTGCGCCGCTATGCGGATGGGCTCGAAGCCGATCCCGCGCGGCAAGAGTGGGTGGAAGCCCGTCTCGCCGCGCTGGAAGCGGCGGCCCGCAAGCACCGTTGCGAAGTCGAGCAACTGCCGGCACTGCGCCTGCAACTGGGCGACGAACTTGCGTCCCTGCGTTCCAGCGCCGTCGACCTCGCCGAGCTCGAGCGGCGTCTGGCCGCTGCACGCGACGAACGCGACGGGGCCGCGGCCACGCTCGGTGCCGGGCGCCGGCGGGCAGCCAGGGCTCTCGACCAGAGCGTGACCGCACTGCTGCAGGGCCTCGGCATGCCGGGCGGCGTGTTCGTCACCCGAGTCGGGCCGCGCCCTGCCAACGATGTCGGCGAGCACGGCGCCGACGACGTCGAATTCCTGGTGAGTGCGAACCCGGGCCAGCCTCCGCGCCCACTCGCGAAAGTGGCCTCGGGCGGTGAACTGTCGCGAATCAGCCTTGCATTGCAGGTCGCGACGCTGAACGCGACGCACCTGCCCTGCCTCGTGTTCGACGAGGTGGACGCGGGCGTCGGTGGCGCGGTTGCCGAGATGGTCGGCCGCCAATTGCGCGCGCTGGCGGCATCGGGCCAGGTGCTCTGCGTCACGCACCTGCCACAAGTCGCATCGCAGGCCGATCAGCAGGTGCGTGTGCGCAAGCAGACGTCCGGCGCCCGGACCCGCACGATGCTCGAGCCGCTCGGCCAGGACGAACGCGTGGAAGAGATCGCACGCATGCTGGGTGGCGCCGAGATCACGGCCCGCACGCGCGAGCACGCTCGCGAGATGCTCGAGGCCGCCCGGGCGGCCGAGGTGCCGAAGGCTAGGGCTGCTTCGCGCGGTGCGGGCAGTTCGGGCGCACGCAGCGCCCGTGCAAAGTCAGCGAGTGGTCGCTGATCTCGAAGCCGAGCCGCGCGGCGATCTCGCGCTGCTTCTCTTCGATGCTGTCGTCCGTGAACTCCTCGACCCGCCCGCAGTCGGTGCACACGATGTGGTCGTGATGCTCGCCCTCGTTCAGCTCGAAGACCGCGGTGCCGCCCTCGAAGTGGTGGCGCGTGACGAGCCCGGCGGACTCGAACTGCGTGAGCACGCGGTACACGGTGGCGAGCCCGATGTCCTCGTTGGAGTCGAGCAGGCGCCGGTACACGTCCTCGGCGCTCATGTGACGCGGCTGGCTCGAGGCCAGGATCTCGAGGATCTTGAGTCGCGGCACGGTGATTTTCAGGCCGGCACGGCGCAGATGAGAAGGTTCCACGGTCTACCTGTCCTGCAGCGTCCGCGCGACCTGCGCGGTTCGTAGTATGATGCGCGGCCATTATGTCCGGCACGGGCCGGCAACTCCAGACACCTGACCTCCGCGGAAACACGCATGGCACTGCATCGCTCCCTGATATTCACGCTGCTCGCCGCGGCGGTCCTCAGCGGATGCATTTACCGGCCGGACATCCAGCAGGGCAACCTCCTGTCGGTGAAGGACATCGAGCAGGTGCAGGTGGGCATGACGCGCAGCCAGGTGCGCTTCCTGCTGGGCACGCCGATGGTCTCCGACCCTTTTGCGCCGCACCGGTGGGACTATGTGTACCGCATGGAATACGGGCGCCGGCGCTCCGTCGACTCCGCCCACTTCATCGTCCATTTCGAGGGCGACAAGGTCGTGAAGGTCGAGATGCTCGACGAGATCGGCCCCTCGCAGCGGGTGGCCGACGGCAACGCCGCAAAGGACTAGGAAGCGGGCAGCGCGCCCAGGGTCAACGGCATCCCCAGGGCAGACGGCCGCCTCTCAGGAGTGCCCGCGCTTGACCGGCCGCTGCGCCTGCGCTGCCTTGCGCCGCGCGTCCCGAGGATCGAACTTGAGCGGACGGTAGATCTCGACCCGGTCCCCGCTCCGCAGCACCTGGTTCGCCGAGACACGCCGGCCATAGATCCCCAGCAAGAGGTCTTGGCCCGCGATCTCCGGAAACTCCCGTTCGAGTCCCGCTGCCTGCACCGCTTCCAGCGCCGTCATGCCGTCTCGCAACGGCAACCGCACGACCCGCTGGCGACCGGGCAGCGCGTACACCACCTCGACCGTCGCGTCACGATCCGGCATGCATCTGGCGGGCGCGCGCGATGAAGGCGTCGATCAACTGGCCGCAGCTCTGCTCGAACGACTTGCCGAACAGCATCGAGATCACCGGATTGGCGAACTCGAAGCGCATCTCCAGTTCGACGCGCGTGCCGGCCGATCCGATCGGCGTGAAGGTCCAGCGGCCCGCCAGCAGGCGGAACGGCCCGTCGACGAGCTGCATCGTCATGTAGGAGGGCCGGTCGAACTCGTTGCGGGTCGTGAAGCGCTCCGTGACCCCGCCGCGGCTCATCGACATGCTCGCGAGCAGGTCGCGCTCCGAGCGCTGGTGCAACTCGGCGCCGGCCACCCACGGCAGGAACTGCGGGTAGCGCTCGACGTCGATCACCAGGTCGAACATCTGCTCGGGGCTGAAGGTGACGAGCGCGCTGCGCTTGATCTCGCGGATGGCCATCGGGGCTCCCTTTCCGGGGCGCAAGTGTATGCGGGACGGTTAGAATGCGCGACCAGCCACGAACGAAGCCCATGGCCGCGCCCCGGAAATCCAAGGACGATGCACCGCCGCCGATCGCGCTCAACAAGCGCGCACGGCACGAGTACTTCATCGAGGAGAACCTCGAGGCGGGCATGTCGCTGCAGGGCTGGGAGGTGAAGGCCCTGCGCGCGGGCAAGGCGCAGATCACCGAGGGCTACGTGATCGTCAAGAATGGCGAGGCGTGGCTCATCGGCGCTCACATCACGCCGCTCAAGACCACGTCGACGCACGTGATCGCCGACCCGACGCGCACCCGCAAGCTGCTGCTGCACCGGCGCGAGCTCGACCGGCTGATCGGCGCCGTGGAGCGCAAGGGCCACACGATCGTGCCGCTCAAGCTCTACTGGAAGCACGGCAAGGTGAAGCTCGAGATCGGCCTCGCCAAGGGCAAGCAGGCCCACGACAAGCGCGCCACGGAGAAGGACCGCGACTGGCAGCGGCAGAAACAGCGGCTGATGCGCAGCCGCTAGCCCTTGCTTTCCCCGCCCCCGCCCCTACACTAGGTCCTGTCCATCTGGGGGCGACCGGTTTCGACGTGGGTCGCGAAACTTCAGGTGCATGCCGAGGTGCAAGATACCTCGTTAAACCACTTGCAAACCTTTAGTTGCCAACGACGACAACTACGCTCTGGCGGCTTAATCCCGCCTAACCTCCGCCTGGCATGTGCTTGTGCATCCAGAATCGGGGGACGCGCTCACAAGCTCGCGGGTCCAGTGTGCTGAGGGCTGGCTCGCTAAAACGTTCCTGAGCTGGTCGTACGTCTTCCCTGCCGCTCGGGTAGCGTCCGACGAGAATCAAAGAGACGGCTAAGCATGTAGGTCCTGGAACGTAGGGCTTGCGGACGCGGGTTCGATTCCCGCCGCCTCCACCATCCACTGCCCCCGGCCGGAAACGGCCGGGGGCTTTTTCATGACTATGGCCATGGATTTACTCCGCCGCTCGCCGGGGGGACAATCGGCAGCACAACGAAGGGGGCTCACCATGTCGACCCGCAAGCTCCTCCGCAATGCTGCCGTCGCATTCGCCGTCACCTCCGCCTGTGCCGCAGCCGTGGCCCAGACGCCGCCGAAGCAGATCGTGAAGCCGCCGGTCGCCCAGGCCTGGATCGACGTGGCGACATTCTCGGGATTTACGATGGGCGGCATGGGACCGGGGGGTGGCGGCGTGATGAACGCCACGCTCGGGTCGCTGATGGGTGGCGGCAAGGGCGCCACCAAGGCCGAGTTCGGCAACACCCAGACCGGGGTAGCGGGCCGCTGGATGGACGTGACGCTCTACACGAGCCGCAACCCGAACCTCGCCGAGGCGCTGCAGGGCGTGCCCGACGCCACGAAGCTCGCGCCGACGTTGAAACTGGAGACTCCCGAGAAGCCGAAACCGACCCCGCGCGAGGAAGGCGAGAACGAGACGACGCCCATGGACTACGAGCCACCCAAGGGCAAGTTCCTGCTGTACTGGGGATGCTCGGAGACCGTCCGTCCTGGGCAGCCCAAGGTCCTCAACCTCGAGACGGCGACGCTCGCGGAATTCGGCAAGTTCATGGAATCCCGCCGCGCCACGCAGCGCGGCACGCATGCCGCCGCCGGGCGGCCGATCTGGCCGAGCAAGACCGACAAGCGCGCGCTCCCCGCCGGCGCCTCGCTGGTGGGGCAGCATTCCTTCACCGGCGAGGGCGTGCCCGAAAGCTTCAAGTTCGGCATCGCCGCGGCGCAGGACCTCATGCCCGAGATCAAGCTCACGCAAACCGACAAGGGCGGCCACGTGCTCCTCGAGTGGAACGCCCTCCCGACCGCACGAGCCTACTTCCTCGGCAGCATGGGCTCACAGGGTGACGGCAGCGAGCCGACGATGGTGATCTGGACCTCGAGCGAACTGCCCGACAGCGGGTTCGGCCTGTTCGACTACCAGACGAACGCCGCCGTCGACAAGTGGCTCAAGGAGAAAGTGCTCCTCGCCCCGGCCACGACGAAGTGCGCCGTGCCGAAAGAGGCCGCAGCGCAGGGCATGCTGCGCGCGATCGCGTACGGCACCGAGGTCAACATGGCCTATCCGCCGCGCCCGACCGATCCGAAGATCCCATGGGAGCCAGACTGGAACGTGAAGATCCGCGTGAAGTCGATGACGACCAGCATGATCGGCATGGGAGACATGCCGGACATGAGCGGCATGGGCGGCGCCGAGGACATGACGGACGCGCCGGAGCCCAGCGGCGAAGCGGCACCGGCCGAGCAGCCGAAGAAGAAGAAGAAGTTCAACCCGCTCGACGTGGTGAAGGACGTCGTCAAGGACCAGCTGCCGTAGCCTCCACCGCGACGGGGGTGCCGTTCAGCACGGCCGTGCCGGTCAGCGCATCGAGGCGCTGGTCGTCCACGAGGTCGTTGAGACTCACGCCGGCGTGCTGGCTCGCGACCGCGAGCCGGATGCCGTCGCGATCGTGCCCCCACCCGTGCGGCAACGACACGACACCCGGCCGGATGTCGCCTGTCAGCTCGGCGGCCACGCGCACCTCGCCCACTCGCGAACGCACGCACACCATCGCGCCGTCTCCGATGCCTCGGCGCGCCGCATCGTCCGGGTGAATCAACAGCGTGCAGCGAGGCTTGCCCTTCACGAGCCGCTGGCTGTTGTGCAACCAGGAGTTGTTGCTGCGCACGTGGCGGCGGCCGATCAGCACCAGCGGCGGCGGCGCCGCCCGCAGCGCGGTGGCTGCACGCTGCAGATCCTGAACGTGCAGTGGCGGTGCGAGTTGCACGCGACGGTCACGGGTGGCAAGCCGGCGCAGCAGGTTGGGACGCAGCGGACCCAGGTCCACGCCGTGCCTGGATTCCGTCAACCGGCGGACGCTCAGGCCCGCCGGCCGGCGATCGGGATCGGCCAGTTGCCTGCGCAGCGCGCCGAGTCCGGGCAGCGACGCCAGCAGCTTCAAGGGACCGCGGTACTCCGCCCCGTACGCACCGGTGCGCAGCATCAGGTCGAGTACACGGTCGGGCCCGAGCATGCGCGGGACCGCCTGCTTCGCGCGCGCCCGCGCCCGCGCCAGCCCCGGCTCACTGCCGAGACGAAGCGTCAGCTCGGCGAGGATCTCGCTGTCGTGCTTCGTGCCGGCGGGCCTTTCGAACAGCGGTGGCGAGTACTTCGCCACGTTGCGCACCGCGAAGCCGCTAAGCGCGATGTCGTAGTGGCTGTGCTCGAGCGGGCTCGTGGGCGGGAGGATCAGGTGAGCGTGCCTCGTGGTCTCGTTCAGGTAGAGGTCCACCGAGACCATGAACTCGAGCCCGGCGAGCGCGCGGTCGAGTTGCCGCCCATTCGGCGTCGACAGAACCGGGTTGCCTGCGAACGTGATGAGCGCGCGGACGCGGCCCTCGCCCTCGGTGAGGATCTCCTCCGCCAGGGCAGCGACCGGCAGCTCGTTGCCGAACTCCGCCAGGCCACGCACGCGTGAACGGAACTTGCCGTGATGGCCCTTGGAGCCGTACGCGCGCGTGAGATCCACGGCCGGCTCCGCGAACATCATGCCGCCCTCGCGATCGAGGCGCCCCGTGACCGCGTTGAGGCAGTAGATCAGCCACAGCACGAGACCGCCGAACTCCTGCGTGCATGCGCCGACGCGCCCGTACACGAGCGCGCGGGGCTCGTCGCAGAGTTCCTGGGCCAATCGCACCAGGCGCTCACGCGGCAGCCCGGTGCGTTCGGCGAGTTGCGCCGGGTCGAATTGCAGCACGGCTGCGCGCAGCGCATCCAAACCCTCGACGTGCTGCGCCAGGTGCCCGGGCGACACCCGCCCGGACCCGAACACCTCGTGCAGCAGCGCGAGCAGCAGGAAGACATCCGTGCCCGGCCGAATGGACAGGTGCTCGTCGGCGATCGCGGCCGACTCGGTGCGACGCGGATCAACCACGATGAACCGGCCGCCGCGCGCCTGCAGTGCCTCGACGCGCTTCTCGAAGCCCGGCGCTCCCATGATCGAGCCGCCCGATGCGACCGGGTTGCCGCCGATGCAGACGAACAGCTGCGTGCGGTCGACGTCAGGCACCGGCAGGAGGAACTGGTGCCCGAACATCGCGTGCGAAGCCACCATGTGCGGCAACTGATCGACGCTGGTCGCGGAATACAGGTTGCGGGTGCGCACGGCACGGATGAAATCGCCGATGCCGAGCATCGCGCCGAGGTTGTGCACGGTCGGGTTGCCGGCGTAGATCGCCACCGCATCGTGCCCGTGTTGCCGGCGAACGTCCCCGATGCGGCGCTCGATTTCAGCGAACGCAGCGTCCCAGCTCACCGGCTCCCACCCGGAGGCGGTGCGGCGCATCGGCTGGCGCAGGCGGTCGGGATCCTGGTGCAGGTCCTTGAGCGCCACGGCCTTCGGGCAGATGTGGCCGCGGCTCAGCACGTCCTCGCGATCGGGCTTGATCGACAGGACCTCGCCGTCACGGTGCTCGATGACGACGCCGCACATCGCTTCGCAGATCGAG
>JAGVUU010000318.1 GCA_019136105.1 Gammaproteobacteria bacterium | reverse complement strand
GTTCCGTTTCGCGCTTGCGAGAGGTGCGCTTCCCGACGGCACGCCGCGAAGCGCCCGCAGGACCCGCCCTCTTCGTTTTCGGCTTCGCTGCCATGTTCCGTCGCCCCCGCTTGCCTCGATCGTTGACCGTCAACGCGTTCCCGCGCTCGTGACGGAAGATACACGCACGGCCACACGCTGCTGACCAGGCGTGGGGAGCGTGCTTCCGCACGGCTCTTCGCATTATTCAGCGCAATTTTAGAGATGTATTCCTTGATTTTGATCAAGGGACTAAATATTAAAAGTGACTTTATGGTCTACCGGCCGCGTGACGCGCGCTGGTCGCCCGGTCGATTGGGTATATATGCCTGCTTAGTATAAGCACGCTTATACTCAACTCATGGCTACCCCTTCCCCGGACCTCACCCTCGGCTATCTCGTCCTCGACGTCGCCCGGTTGATGAGCGCGAGCTTCGAGGCGCGCACCCGTTCGATCGGCGTGACCCGCGCGCAGTGGTCACTCATCGCCGCGCTCGTCCGCAACGAAGGCTGCAACCAGGCGCAACTGGCCGACCTGATGCAGATCACGCCGATCTCGCTCGGGCGGCTGGTGGACCGCATGGTGAAGGCCGGTTGGCTGGAGCGTCGCGCCGAAGTCGGCGACCGGCGGTCGCACCGTCTCTTTCTCACCGCGAAGGCCCACGCGATTCGGCCGGCGCTGCGCAAGCTGAGCGACGAGACCCAGGCGGAAGCACTCGCCGCGCTCGGCGCTCACGAACGGCAGCAACTCCTCGAGTCGCTCGCGAAGGTGCGCGCGACGCTGGCGGAGCAATACGCGCCGGAGCGGAGATCCCGCCGTGTCCGTGGCTGATCACGCGCCACGGTCGGGCAACGATCGCCACGCGGGCTGGGGCCGCCGTGCCCTGCTGCTGGCGGGACCCGCAGTGCTCGCGATCGGCAGCGTCGCCTGGTACCTGGCCGGCGGCCGCTACGTCGAGACCGACAACGCCTACCTGCGTGCCGACTTCGTGGTGGTCAGTCCGCGCATCGACGGCGTGGTCGCCAGCGTGAACGTGCAGAGCGACCAGTCCGTGCGCGCCGGGGACGTTCTGTTCGCGCTCGATTCGGCGCAGCTCGAAGTCGCGGTGGCGCGCGCGGAGGCCGAGCTGGCCGCGACCCGCAACGAGCTCGAAGCGGTGCGTGCCGAGCTGGCCGTGCGGCGCGCCGAACTCGAGGGGGCGCGCGCTGCCGCGGGCTACCGGGAGCGCGAAGCGCGCCGCCTCGATGGGCTCGCGGAGCGAGGCATCGCCTCGCGCATCAGTTACGACGCGGCGCTCGAGGAGCTGCGCGCGGCGCGGGACCGGGTGCGGGTGGCTGAACGCCAGGTCCAGGAATCCATCGCTGCGCTGGACGGCCGCACCGAGGGTGCGCTCGATGCACATCCCCGCGTGATGGTGAAGGCCGCGAGCCTCGCCGACGCCCGACTTCAGCTCGAATACGCCACGATCCGCACGGCGACGGACGGCCAGGTGGGACGCGTGGAGCTGCACCCCGGTGAACGGCTTGAGGCCGGCGAGCCCGCGCTGCGCGTGGTGGTGAGTGCGCGCCCCTACCTCGAAGCGAACCTCAAGGAAACCCAGCTCGGCCAGCTCGTGCCCGGACAGCCGGCCGAGGTCCGCGTCGACGCGTACCCGGGACGCGTCTGGCGCGCGCGCGTCGCCAGCATCAGCCCGGCGACCGGTGCGGAGTTTTCGCTGTTGCCGCCTGAGAACGCTTCCGGCAACTGGGTGAAGATCGTCCAGCGCGTGCCCGTGCGCCTCGAGCTCGAGGACGATCCGAAGGCGCCGCCCTTGCGCGCAGGAATGAGCGCCACGGTGCGCATCGATACGGGCGCGGAGAACCAGCGCTTGCGCCGCCTGCGCGGCGACGGCTGAGGCCGCGGGCCATGAGCGACGCCCCCTCGTGGCAGATGGGTGGCGGCCAGCGGTTCTTCCTCACGCTGGCGTCGGTGCTCGCGACCACGTTGATGTCCATCGACCTCATGATCGCGAGCGTGGCCCTGCCGCAGATGCAGGGCTCGCTCTCGGCGACCTCGGACCAGATCTCCTGGGTGCTCACCAGCTACGTGATCGCGCTGGCGGTGATGACACCGGTCGTGGGCCCCGTCGCCGCACGCATCGGACGGCGTCCGGCATTCCTGGTGGCGGTGCTCGGCTTCACGGCGGCCTCGGTGCTCTGCGGCCTCGCATG
>JAGVUU010000013.1 GCA_019136105.1 Gammaproteobacteria bacterium | reverse complement strand
GGTGGATCGAATATGCCGGCCTCTCGGGCCTGCGCATCGATACGTACCCGTACTCCGACCGCGGGTTCCTCACCGAGTGGTCGCGGCGCGTGATGGAGGAATACCCGAACATCAACGTGGTCGGCGAGGAATGGAGCGGCAGCCCCGTGACCGTCTCGTACTGGCAGCGCGGCCGCAATCCGGCGGACGGCTACGTCTCCTACCTCCCCAGCCTGTTCGACTTCCCGCTGCACGAAGCCGTGCTGCAGGGGCTGCAGGAGAAGGAAGACTGGGGCACCGGCATGCGGCGTATCTACCGCGTGCTCGCCGCCGACGCGCTGTACCCCGACCCGTACAACCTCGTCGTGTTTGCCGACAACCACGATGTCAACCGCATGTTCACGGTGCTGGGCGACCGCGCCGACCTGCAACGCATGGCGATCGCGCTTGTCCTGACCACTCGCGGCATCCCGCAGCTGTTCTACGGCACGGAGATCCTGATGGCGAGCCCCGGGCCGAAGAACGACGGGGTGATCCGCAGCGATTTCCCTGGCGGCTGGGCGGGCGATCGCAGGAATGCGTTCACCGGAGCTGGGCTGACCGCCGCCGAGCGCGACATGCAGGACTACACGCGCCAGTTGCTGCAGTGGCGGCGCACGGCCCCGGCGATCCACGACGGCAAGCTGACGCACTTCGTGCCGTTCGAAGGCATCTACGTGTACTTCCGCCACAATGCCGCGCAGAAGGTCATGGTGATCCTGAACAACAACGACGAGGCGCGGACCGTGGAGACGCAACGCTTTGGTGAAGTGCTCGGCACTGCGACGCGAGGCGTGGACGTGGTGACGAAGCAGGCGCACGAGATCACCCGGCACATCGAGGTGCCGGCCCGCAGCGCCACGATCCTGGAACTGAATTGAAGCCGACGATGCATGCATTGCCACGCGCGACCCTGCGCAAGGCCGGCTACGTCGAGGGACGGAACTGGATCACGAAGAAGTTCGGCGGCGCCGAGCACTCCGAGAAGGCGTGGCGTCTGCGGGTCGACCAGCCGCTGCGCTTCCTGATCGGCCGCTGAAAAGGAGAACAACGATGCTGCCCATGCAGCGCAAGCTAACGACACCCTTCCTGGTGCTGCTCACGCTGCCTGCGACGGCGATGGGGTTCGCGCTCTCGGTGCAGATCTCGGTGCTGAGCTGGATCCTGTCGACGAAGTACGGGCTCGACATCCACGAAATCGGGCTGGTGTGGGCCGCCGGGCCGCTGGCGGGCATCATCGGCCAACTGCTCGTCGGCGTGATCAGCGACCGCGTCTGGTTCTGGGGCGGGCGGCGCCGCCCGTTCATCATCGTCGGCGGCATTCTCGCGGCGCTCATGATCCTGGCGCTGCCGTACATCGGCGCCATCTCGGCCCCGCTCGGGCCGGACGCCCTGCTCGGCGTGGCGATCGCCGTCGCGCTGGCGCTCGACCTGTCGATCAACATCAGCTTCAACCCGACCCGCTCGATCATCACCGACGTGACGCCCGAGGGCATCGCCCGTACGCGGGGCTACACGTGGATGCAGACCGTATCGGGCACCTTCGGCGTGCTCGCCTATGCGATCGGGGCCGTCTTCGGCAACTTCGTGCTGATCTATTTCGCCGCCGGGCTGGTCGTGGTGTTCTCGGTGCTGCCCGCGTTGCTGGTCGAGGAGCCGCGCGTGCTGCCGGGATCGGCCGAGACCGCCACCGCGGGCGACGACCGCACGAGCTTCTCGAACCTGCTCCGCCTGATCCGGCCGCTGTGGGCGTTCCTGCTGTACGACATCATCGCCATGGCGCTCAAGGTCGTGGGGGTGCAACCGCCAGGCCTGTGGCTCGAGGCAGCGTGCATTGCCTTCGCAGCAGCGCTGTTCTGGCAGACGTTGACCGAACGCAGTCGTGGCGCACGGTTCGCACGGCAGGACCTCGTGGACTTCCGCAAGGTGCTGGCGGCCAACTCGCTCAGCTGGATCGGCGTGCAGACGATGTTCGTCTACATGATCGCGTTCGTACAGCAGCGCTTCCCCGAGCTGGGCGCAGACGCGTCCGGCAGGATGCTCTCGACCAGCTTCCTGGCACTGAACGCGGTAGCGGCGGCGTTGCCGGCCCTGGTATTGCTGCCGCTGGCACGTAAATTCGACGTCGTGAAGATCCACTCGGCTTGCCTCGGCAGCATGGCCGCCGGCTTCGCCGGCGTTTTCCTCTTCGCACATTCGCCCGCGGTGCTTTACCTGCTCATGGCGCTCATGGGCATCGGGTGGGCTGCGATCGTGAGTTTGCCGTTCTCGATCATGTCGCAGCGGGTGGATCCGTCGCGCATTGGCCTGTACATGGGCGTGTTCAACCTGTCGATCGTCCTGCCGCAGCTCGTGGTCAGCCTCGGCGTCGGTACTTTCGTCAGCCGCTCCGCCGACAAAGGCGTGATCTTCCTGATCGGTGCGGTGAGCCTGGCGCTGGCTGCGCTCGCTTGGCGCAGCGTCTCTGGCGATGAGCCCGGCTTGCGGGAGACCGCCACAGGCGCCAGTCCTTCAACCTCCCATTGACCGATTCGCGAGCCCGCCATGGACAACTTCGGCTTGAACCCCGTCAACCTGCTGGCCGTCATCCAGGCGGCGATCGCGCCCGTGGTGCTGATCTCGGGTGTCGGGCTGCTGCTACTCACGTTGAGCGCGCGCCTCGGGCGCATCGTGGATCGCACGCGACTGGTTGCGGCAGAGCTGCACGCAGCCCCGGAGGGAGACCGGGGCGGACTCGAGCACCAGCTTTCCGTGCTGCGGCGCCGCGCGCGCCTCATCAGGCTCTCGCTGACGCTGAGTGCGAGCGCCGTGGCACTTGTGGGCGTGGTCATGACCCTGCTGTTCCTGGGCCTGGTGCTCGGCTGGAACGTGACGCTCGTCTGCACGCTGCTGTTCGTCGCGGCGCTGACGTGCGTCGTGGTGGCAATGTTCGTCTTCGTGCGCGAGCTGTCCGAGTCGCTCGTCGCCCTGGAACTGTCGATCCAGCCGCCCGGGGATTGAACGGCGCGCCGCTCCAGTCAGATGACCACGCAGATCGAGAACATGAGCCAGCTACCCCGGATCGCCTGCATGGCGAGCATCCTCCTGCTCGCCGCCTGTGCCGGCCGGCCCTCGCTGCCCGATCCACTCGAGGCGGGATGGCGCGGGGAGCCCGTGTGCGAAAGCCTGCATGAAGACTCGGAGCTGCGAGTGCTGCGCTGCTCGTTCCCACCGGGGGTCGGCCACGAGCGCCACTTCCATCCCCGGCACTTCGGCTACGCGGTCAGCGGCGGCCGCATGCGGATCACGGACGCGAACGGCACCCGCGACGTCGGTCTCGCGACGGGCAGCAACTTCACGAGCCCCGGCGTCGCCTGGCACGAGGTGATCAACATCGGCGACACGACGGTCGTGTACCTGATCGTCGAACCGAAGTGACCTGACCTACCCGGCGCTCGCCGCCGGCCGCCACCCGAGCAACCGCGCCGGCAGTGTGACCATCGCACGCAGCAGCGCGAATACGCCCTCGAGCACGATGCCGATCAACCGGAACGGCAGCGAGATCAGCCAGACGATGGGCCACAGCACCAGCGCCAGGAGGGCCAGCGGCCAGCACACCACGAGCAGCAGCAGCCACAGCAGGAACTTCACCACGGCAGCACCCTCCTCTGCTCTTTACTCGATGACGACCGCCGTGCCGCTCGCCGACACCATCAGCATGCCGTTGCCCTGGCCCAGCACCTCGTAGTCGAGGTCGATACCCACGACTGCATTCCCACCAAGCTCGGCGGCCTTCTCCTTCATCTCGTCGATGGCGATGTCCCGCGCGCGCTGCAACTCCCGCTCGTAGGTCGCGGAGCGACCGCCCACGAGATCGCGGATGCCCGCGAACAGGTCCTTGAACACGTTGGCGCCGAGGATTGCTTCCCCGGCCACCACGCCGCAGTACTTCGTGATCTTCCGTCCCTCGATGGTCGGCGTCGTCGTCACCAGCATCTCTGTGTCCCTCGATCGTGCGCGCACTGCGCACGCAACTCGATAGTGAGGCAACCGGCCGGCGGCTGAACACGCCTGATCGCAGCCCACGCACAGCTCGGCCCATTTGCGTGGATCCAAGAAAAGGCCGCCGCCGGCGGACCGGCGGGGGCTTGAAGGCCGGCGCAAGGGGTGTTCAGCGCGTCCGGCCCGCCTGTACCGAGTCCAGAAGGCGACGCACGTCGGCATCGCCGAAGATCGCCGCGACGTCCCGGCTCATCTTCCGCTGCCAGTTCGCGTGCTCGTCGCTGGTGCCCGGCACGTTCACCGGATCCGCCATGCCGATCAGGTCCTCCGCCTGCACGACGACGAGCGCCGCGCTGCTGCGCGCGAGGAACTCGTGGATCGCGAACGAGAGCGCCCGGTCGTACGAGTCCGCGGAGGCATCGCAACCAGCGGGCCTCAATCCTTCCGCGTCGAGCGCGACGAGGAGCGCCCCTCGATCGCGGACGCGCTCGTCAGCGACCAACCCGCGGACCTCCTCGCTGGGATAGAGCGAAAGCCTGCGCCGCAGCTCGATGTCGGTCGCCGTCCAGTAGCCCTTGAGCGTCGGCAGGTCGTGGGTGGTGACCGTCGCGATGGCGCGTCGCGGATACTCGGCCGTTCCCTTGAAGCGCCCGTCGGCATGCTTCTCGAACAGCAGCACGCGGTACGAGTACACGGATCGCTCGTCCATCGCGTGCGACATCTCGGGCGGCACCGTGCCCAGGTCCTCGCCCACCACGAGGCACGCGTGCCGCTCGCTCTCGAGCGCCAGCACCGACATCAGGTCGTC
The DNA here is from genome assembly GCA_019136105.1 of Gammaproteobacteria bacterium. GTDB lineage: Bacteria > Pseudomonadota > Gammaproteobacteria > Steroidobacterales > Steroidobacteraceae > RPQJ01. The sequence goes on along the minus strand of JAGVUU010000013.1, from coordinate 6,335 downwards.
GAGCGGGTAATGCACGTAGCCGCCGTCGGTGGCGCCGAGGCCCACCGGCACCCACCACTGGCGGAACAGCGCCATCACGTGGTCGAGGCGCAGCGCGCCGAAGTGCCGCATGTTCGCCGCGATCAGATGGCGGAACGGCTGGTACCGCTCCTCGGACAGCACGTTCGGATCCTGCGGCGGAATGCCCCAATCCTGTCCCTTGAGCGCGAGCGCATCCGGCGGTGCACCGACGCCCGCACCCTTGCGGTACAACGCCTGGTCGGACCACGTCTCCGAGCCGCTCGGGTTCACTCCGACGGCGTAGTCGCCGTAGAGGCCGATCGGCATGCCGAGCTCCCGCGCAACGCGCTGCACCTCGCCGAGTTGCGCGTCGGCCAGCCATTGCAGCCAGGCGTAGAACTCGACGCGTTCGCGATGCGCAGCCTCGAACTCGCGCACGCCCGCACCGGCAGGGTCACGCAGCGCCTCGGGCCAGACCGGCCAGCCCCAGTAGCGGTTGCCGTCCTGCGCGCGCATGTGCACGTCGATCGCGTCGTAGAGCGCGTGCAGGCGCAGGGACTCGCCGCGCTCGGCGAGGTAGGCACGGAATGCGCCCGCGCGCGACGAGCTGCGCCCGAGGTGCTCGCGCCGGAAATGCGCGAACAGCAGCTCGAGCAACGGCAGCTTCGCGTTTGCCACGCCCGGGTAATCGACGTTCGTCGTCGAGCGCAACCGCTGGAGTTCCGCCTGGAATTCAGGCGCGGCGACGCGCTGCCGCGCCTCGGCGCACTCGGCAAATTCCGGCAGGCGTTCGACGGCGATGTAGAGCACGTTGAGGAAGTGACGTGACGACGGGCTGTAGGGGCTGAAGTGCCATGGGTTGCCCGGGAACAGCGCGTGCAGCGGGTTCAGTCCGACGAACGACGCGCCGTGCGGGACGCACGCGCGCACCACGTCCTCGAGATCGGCGAAGTCGCCGATGCCCCAGTTGCGCCGCGAGCGCAGCGTGTAGAGTTGCACGGCCACGCCCCACAGCCGCCGGCCGTCGCGCAGCACCTGCGGCTCGAAGCAGCCGCGCGGCGCCACGATCAGCGCGCCGTCGGCGCAGGCCCCGTGCTCGATGCAGATACGCAGCGAGTGGTAGCCGTGCGGCAGGCTCTCGGGCAATGCGAGTACGCGCCGCGTCTGCCAGCGGCCGTCGAGTTCCCGCCGCTCCAGCTCGGCGAGGTCGCCGGCCCGCGCGCGCCCGCGCCATTCGCCGCCACCCTCGAACCTGACGTACCAGTCGAGCGGGCGTTCCAATTCGTCGGCGGCCACGGCCACCGTCACCTCGAACTTGCCGGGATGCAGCACCGCGACCGGCGGCAGCAGCGTCCTCCACTTTGCGGTTTCCAGCTCGTGCAGCACGCCCTCGATCGCCGCCGCGTCGTCCGTGGGGCAACCCATCGCGTTCAGGATCGCCAGCTTGGTTTCCCGGCTGACCCACATCAGGTCGCCGCGCCAGTTGTGGTACGCGTCGCCGATGCCGCACTGGCGCGAGAGCTGGTCGATCAGCGATTGGAGCATGGACATATTCCTATGACGGGACCGACTCGAGCAGCACCGTGCTCTGCCGTTCGACGCGCAGCACGTAGCCGGCGGCGTGCCGTTGCGGAGGGTCTTCAGGGGTATGGCCGCTGGTGTCGAACAGCACTTGCCAGGATGCGCCGGGCGGCGGGACGGGCAGCGTGAGCTCGACGTGCGCGTGGTCGGCATTGCAGACCACGAGCAGGTCGCCGCTGTTCGACGCGCGTGAAGGCGCGCCGTCCATGTGCACCGCGATCGCGCGCAACGACGAATCGTTCCAGTCGGCGTCGGTCATCTCGCGCCCGGACGGATGCAGCCAGGCGACGTCCTTGGCGTGGGCGCCGCGGAGCGTGCCCTTGAGGAACGTGTCCCGCCGCAGCCACAGGCGCGAGCGGCGCAGGTCGACGAGGCGGCGCACGAAGAGCAGCAGGTCGGCGTTGCGCTCGAGCAGGCCCCAGTCGTGCCAGGCAATCTCGTTGTCCTGGCAGTAGGCGTTGTTGTTGCCCGATTGCGTGTGGCCGAACTCGTCGCCCGCGAGCAGCATCGGCACGCCTTGCGACAGGAACAGCGTGGCGAGGAAATTGCGCACCTGGCGTGCACGCAGCGCGTTGACGCCGGCATCGTCGGTGGGTCCCTCGGCACCACAATTCCAGCTCAGGTTGTGCGAGTGGCCGTCGGCACCGTTCTCGAGGTTGGCCTCGTTGCGGCGCTCGTTGTACGACACCAGGTCGTTCAGCGTGAAGCCGTCGTGCGAGGTGACGAAGTTGACGCTCGCCGTGGGCTTGCGGGCGTGCTGGCGGAACAGGTCGCTCGAACCGGCGAAGCGCTCGGCGAACGCCCCCGCCAGGCCGCGGTCGCCGCGCCAGAAGGCGCGCATCGCGTCACGGTAGCGGTCGTTCCACTCCGACCAGCCGGAGGGGAAGTGGCCGAGCTGGTAGCCACCGGGCCCGACGTCCCACGGCTCGGCGATCATCTTGACGTACGCGAGCGTCGGATCGGAGCGCAGTGCAGCGAAGAACGGCGCGTTGCTGCTGAACCCGCTCGGATCGCGGCCCACGACCGTCGCGAGGTCGAAGCGGAAGCCGTCGACGCGCATCTCCTCGGACCAGTAACGCAGGCAATCGAGCACCAGCCCGCGCACGGCAGGGTCGTCGAAGCTCACCGTGTTGCCGCAGCCGGTGAAGTTCTTGTACTGCGCTCGATTCTGGTGGGAGAGCCGGTAGTAGGTGATGTTGTCGAAGCCGCGCAGGCTGAGTGTCGGCCCGCCCTCGTTGCCTTCCGCCGTGTGGTTGAACACCACGTCGAGCACCACCTCGAGACCGGCGTCGTGCAGCGCGCGCACCATGGTCTTGAACTCGACCACCGGGTCGACGATCGCGTAGCGGGCATCGGGAGCGAACCACGCGAGCGGGTTGTAGCCCCAGTAGTTCGTGAGGCCCCTGCGCACGAGGAACTCTTCGCTGACGAACGCCTGCACCGGCATCAGTTCGACCGTGGTCACGCCGAGCTTGCGCAGGTGATCGATCACGGCGGGATGAGCGAGGCCGAGGTACTTTCCGCGCAGGTGCTCGGGCACCTCGGGGTGACGCTGCGTGAAGCCCTTCACGTGCAGCTCGTAGATGATCGTGTCGCGCCAGGGAACGTTCGGTGCGCGCACACCGGCCCAGTCGAACGCCGAATCGACGACGCGGCATTTCGGCACGAACGGTGCGCTGTCCCGTTCGTCGGGCATCCAGTCGCTGCCCGCCTCGGCGCCGCACAGCGCCGGATCCCACGTGACGCCGCCTTCGAGCGCGGCCGCGCAGGGATCGACGAGCAGCTTGGCCGGATTGAAGCGATGGCCCTCGCCCGGCTGGTACGGACCGTGGACGCGGTAGCCGTAGAGCGTGCCCGCACCGCCGAACTTCGCAGGCAGCAGTCCGTGCCAGATGTCGCCGGTGCGCGAGGGCAGGTCGATGCGAGCCGTCTCCCGACCTGCGGCGTCGAACAAGCACAGCTCGATGCGCCGCGCGTGCGCGGAGAACACCGCGAAGTTCACGCCTCGCGGGGTGAGGTTCGCGCCGAGCGGCTGCGGCGAGCCGGATTCGAGGTATGGGCCGGCTGCAGTATCGGCGGTGTCCGCCACGTCTATCCTCAGATTTGTCCCTGCCAGGCGGCACCGACGCGTGCGAACGCCGCTCGAATCGCATCCCGCTGTCCCGGTTCGAGCGGCCCGGCGGCTATGGCAGCCTTGTTGCGCTCGAGGTGCCGGGGATCGGTGCCGCCGACGATAGCGCAGTCGACGCCCGGCGCGTAAGCAGCGAATCGCAGTGCAAGCGCCTCCCAGTCGCCGTCGCCGACGATGCAATCGAATTCAGCGCGCAACACCGCGAAGCGATGCCAGTACTCGGCCTGCGCGGCCTCTTCCGGCGGCGCTTCGTGACGCCACGGCTGCCCCGCGAGCGGGCGCTTGGCAATCGTGCCGAGTCCGCACGCGTGCGCTTCCTTGAGCGGGCGCTCAGCCTGCTGGTCGCACACGTTCAGCGAAGCCTGCACCGAACCGAATGCGCCACTCGAGATCGCGTAGCGCAACGCCGCGGCGTCGCCCGAGTAGGCGGCGACGCGCAGCTTGCCGGCGGCACGGCAGTGCTCGAGCGCGTCGATGACGGCGCCGTCCGCCAGCAGTTCGAGGTCACACGAGTGCAGGTGCACGACGTCGATCATGTCGGTGCGCAGCCGTTCGCGCGCGGCATCGACACCGGCGACCACGCATTCGTACGTCCAGTCCTGCAGGCCCGCGACGCCGTACCCGACCTTCGTCGAGAGCACGAACTCGTCGCGCCGCCGCGAGAGGTGCCGTCCGATGCGCTCCTCCGATAATCCGTACGAGCGAGCCGTGTCGATCAACGTGAAGCCAAGATCGAGTGCGTGGTTGAGCAACCGTGCGACGTGCTCCTCGGACAGGCGTGGATCTCCCGCCTGCATCGCGCCGAAGCCGAGCACGGGAACCTCGAGGCCGGTGCGGCCGAACGGACGGCGATGCATGCGCGGGCGTCAGCGGTCGAGGCGGAAGAACAGCGCCGCGAGTGGCGGCAGCGCGAAGCGCAACCGGTACGGATAGCCGTGAACCGGGTGCGCGTCGGTGACGACGTGCTCATACGCCGCGTAACCCGAGCCGCCGTAGTGGACGGCGTCCGTGTCGAGGATCTTGCGGTACGAGCCTGGCTCCGGGACACCGAGCCAGTAGTCGTCGCGCGGCACGGGCGTGGCGTTGAACACGCACACGACCGGCGCGCTGCCCGGGTCCGCCGGGTCGCGGCGCAGGAACGCCCACACGCTCTGGTCGGCGTTGTGCAGGTCGATCCACGCGAAGCCCGCCGGGTTGCTGTCGCTCGCGTGCAGCGCGCGCAGGTCGGCGTACATGCGGTTCAGGTCGCGGTTGAGCACCTGCAGGCCACGGTGCTTCTCGTCGTCGAGCAGGTGCCAGTCGAGCGAATGCTCGTCGCGCCACTCGCGCCACTGCCCGAACTCGCTGCCCATGAACAGCAGCTTCTTGCCGGGGTGCGCCGTCATGTACGCGCGGAACCAGCGGTAGTTGGCTCGCTTCTGCCATTCGTCGCCCGGCATCTTGTCGAGCAGCGATCCCTTGCCGTGCACCACTTCGTCGTGGGAGATCGGCAGCACGAAGTGTTCCGACCACGCGTACATGAACGAGAACGTGATCATGTGATGGTGGTAGCGGCGGTGCACCGGGTCGTGCGCGGCGTAGCGCAGCGTGTCGTTCATCCACCCCATGTTCCACTTGAAGTGGAACCCGAGCCCGCCCAGGTGCGCAGGCCGCGTCACGCCCGGAAACGCGGTGGACTCCTCGGCGAAGGTGAGCGCGCCCGGGTGGTAACGCCCCACCGCGGTGTTGAGCTGGCGCAGGAAGTCGATCGCGTCGAGGTTCTCGCGGCCGCCGTAGCGGTTCGGCACCCACTCGCCCGGCTTGCGGCTGTAGTCGAGGTAGAGCATGGAGGCGACCGCGTCCACGCGCAGGCCGTCCACGTGGTACTGGTCGAGCCAGTACAGCGCATTCGCCACCAGGAAATTGCGCACCTCGTGGCGGCCGTAGTTGAAGATCTTCGTGCCCCAGTCGGTGTGCTCGCCGAGGCGCGGGTCGGCGTGCTCGTAGAGCGCGGTGCCGTCGAAGCCCGCGAGGCCGTGGTCGTCGCGCGGGAAGTGCGCGGGCACCCAGTCGATGATCACGCCGATGCCGGCCTGGTGGCAGCGATCGACGAAGTGCATGAGGTCCTGTGGCGAGCCGAAGCGCGCGGACGGCGCGTAATAACCCACCACCTGGTAGCCCCACGACCCGTCGAACGGGTGCTCGGCCACGCCCATCAGCTCGACGTGCGTGTAACCCATGTCGAGCAGGTACGGGATCAGCTCGTCGGCGAGCTCGCGCCAGTTGAGGAACTGCGGCGTGCGCGCGTAATCGCGCCGCCACGAGCCCGGGTGCATCTCGTAGATGTTGATCGGCTTCTTGACTGGGTCGCCCTGGGCGCGCGCGCTCATCCAGTCGCCGTCGTGCCACTCGTAGCCCTCGAGCGACGCGACCAGGGAGCAGTTCGCGGGCCGCAGCTCCATCGCGAAACCGTAGGGATCCGCCTTGAGGACGGTGCGGCCGTCGCGCGTGCGCAGTTCGTACTTGTAGGCGGTGCCGGGGCCCACGCCCGGGATGAACAGCTCCCAGATGCCCGACGCGCCGCGCACCTGCATCGCGTGGCGGCGCCCGTCCCACAGGTTGAACGGCCCGACGACGCTCACGC